>CALVPN010000029.1 GCA_944351375.1 uncultured Bacilli bacterium
TATATAGAATAGATAAAAGGAACAGGCAATTTCCTTGTGTTATTAACACTAAAGACTAGATAGATAATAGAATTGTACATATTTATGAAACTATTTATACACTATCTGACCCTATAAAAATTAAGGAAAGATTAATCCTAATTTTTACGTCAAAATCGCTTGACGTTTTTTTGTATGAGTCTAATTATATTGTAAATACTATTAATATAATTTACACTTATCTATAAGTATGCTAAAATTAATTCAAGGAGGAAATTATGTTTCGTAAAAATAAAGATAATGAATTAGATTATAGAGCGATTAATAAGTTTTTTAATACTTCTAACAACTTATTAAAGTTTGTACTTGCTTTAGTTATTATCCTTGCTATACTTCTTGCAACATACTTAATAAAAGAATGGAATATTCTTGGTATAATAGGTACTATTTTATCAGTAATATCTCCTGTTTTTATAGGTTTTGTTATTGCTTGGTTGCTTGATCCTCTAGCTACTAAACTATCTACTAAAATGCCAAGGGTTGTTGCTTGTATTCTTACTTATTTAATAATTTTTGGAAGTTTAATTTTAATACTAGCTTTTACTGTACCGACATTATCTAGTAGTGTTTCTGAAATTGTTAATGTTATTCCTGATATAGTTGATAATGCTCAAGATTTTGCTAGTGATGTGCTAGAAAAATTTGGTGATAGTAAACAAGTTGAGTTATATAAAAATACTATGCTTGATAAAATAGAAAGTATAGGAGCTGACTTTGCTAGTACTCTTCCAAATAGTATTTGGAACTTTGGTAAAGGAGTAATTAGTGGTGCTACTAACATAGTTTTAGGACTTATGATAGGTTTCTATTTACTATTTGATTTTCGTAAGTTTCAAGGCCATCTTTTAAGTATAATTCCTAAAAGATGGCATAGTAATACTAAAGATTTGATGGGACGTATTAACGGTAAACTTAGGAGTTATGTGGGTGGTGTTTTATTAGTGTGTTTTCTAGTTTTTATAACACAATCTATTGGTTTTTCTTTAGCAGGATTAAGTGCTCCACTTCTATTTGCACTTTTCTGTGCAATTACTGATGTTATACCATATATTGGTCCATGGATTGGAGGAGCTCCAGCAGTTATAGTCGGTTTTACAATTGATCCTATGGTAGGAGTGTTCTGTTTAGTTTCAGTATTAGTGTGCCAATTACTTGAGAATAATTTCTATCAGCCATTAATTATGGGAAAGACAATGAAATTACATCCTGTTACAATTATGCTTGGACTCTTGCTTTTTAACTATTTCTTTGGTATGATAGGAATGATAGTTGCAACACCTGTTATCGCTACTATTAAGATAATTTTTGAATTTATTATGGAATATTCTAATTTAGGTGAAAAGTTTTACAATTATCAAGAAAATAATAAGAAAACTGTGAAGGAAAAGAGTACAGAAGAGCATCTTATTGAAGAGAGTTAATGGTAGGTGGAAATTAACTAAGATTCTTTTGGAAAGCTAGTTCTAGAGTTTTCTAGGGATGACCTTTATCAAAATTAAGACCAAAGTAGGATGGTAACGTGTAACAAACACTCCTACAGTGGTCTTTTTTATGTAATAATAGGAGTTGGTTTAGATGAAGATATTTTTGTTAGCAGGTAAGGCAGGGTGTGGTAAAGATTTACTTGGCAATTATATGAAAACTAAATATGATTTCAAAGGTGATAGTGCTTGTATTCTCCATATTACAACACCTTTATACGAGTATGCTAAAAACTATTTTAGTTGGGATGGAGATATGAGAGAGAAGCCTCGTGAATTTTTACAAGAGATGGGAATTGAAGTAATTAGAAATACCCTTCATAAAGAAACATTCTTAGTAGATAGATTATGTGAGGATATAGATATTTTAAAACATTATTTCTCTGTTTTTATTATTACTGATGGAAGACTTATTAGTGAGTTTAATTTATTAAGAGAAAGATTCCCTGATATGAAAATAATTCATGTTATAAGAGATAATTATGATAATAAATTAACTCTTAAAGAAAAGAGTCATATAACAGAAACGGATATGGAAAAATATACTGATTATGATTATGTTATAGAAAATACTACTAAAGAAGAGTTATTTAAAGAAGCCGATAAGATCATGGATAAAGAAAGTGAGGTTGAACTGCTATGAAAAAATTAATCGCTATTGTTGGTATGAGTGGAACTGGTAAAAGTGTTGCTACTACTTATTTAGAAAATAAAGGTTATACTACAATATATTTTGGGAAAGCAATTTATAATAAGATGAAAGAAGAAGGAATAGAAATTACTCCTGATAGTCAAAAAGAATTTAGAGAAAACTTAAGGAAAGAACATGGTATGGGTGTAGTCGCTAAAATGCTTCTTCCTAAAATAGAAGAAGCTTATAAGATAGGAGATACCATTTTAGACGATTTGTGTTCTTGGGATGAATATTTAATACTTAAAGATAAATTTAAAGATTTAAAGCTTATTTGTGTTTGCACAGATAAAAAAATTAGATATAATAGAGTAAGTAATAGGCCTGATAGACCTTTTAACCATGAAGATATTATTAAAAGGGATATTTCCGAGATTGAAAATGCTGCTAAAGGAGGTCCTATCGCTTTTGCAGATTATTATATCTTAAACAATGGAGATTTAAATGATTTTTATAAAAGATTAGAGGAAATAATTGAGGATATAGATAATGAGTAATTTTTGCCACCGCAGTGGCAAAATTAAGATATTTGAAAATATATTATGCAGGTATCCTCTGCAATAATTTATAGCTATAAAAATACAAGAAGGAGAGAAGTAATATGAGATATATGACTAGTAATGAAATTAGAAAGATGTGGATTAAATACTTTGAAGAGCATGGACATAAGTATGTAGGATCAGCACCACTTATTCCTATTAATGATGATTCACTACTTTGGATTAATGCAGGTGTTACTCCGTTAAAAAAATACTTTGATGGAAGTATTGCTCCAGAGTCTAGAAGAATTGTTAATATTCAAAAGTGTATTAGAACTAATGATATTGAAAATGTTGGAGTTACTAAAAGACATCATACCTTCTTTGAGATGATGGGAAACTTTTCTATTGGAGATTATTTTAAAGATGAGGCGATAGAGTTTGCATTTGAATTATTAACGGGTTCTGATTGGTTTGCTATTCCTAAAGATAAATTGTATATAACAGTCTATACAAACGATACTGATGCTTATAATAAATGGATAGAAGTAGGAATAGATGAAGATCACATTGTAAAACTAGAAGGTAATTTCTGGGAGATTGGAGAAGGTCCATGTGGTCCTGATAGTGAAATTTTTTATGATCAAGGAGAAAAATTAGATCCCGATGGTACTGCTTGGGAGAAATTTATTCATGATGAAGAACAAGACCGTTATGTAGAAATTTGGAATAATGTCTTTAGTCAGTTTAACTCTAAACCTGGTGTTTCTCGTGATAAATATCAGGAACTTCCTCATAAAAACATTGATACAGGTGCAGGGTTAGAAAGATGGGCTTGTATTTTCCAAGGAGTTGAATCTAACTTTGAAACTGACCTTTTTAAACCAATTATTGATAAGATAGAAGAGTTAAGTGGTGTTCTATATAATGGCGAAACTGCTTTTAAAGTCATTGCCGACCATATGAAGGCTGTAACCTTTGCCCTAACAGATGGAGCTAGTTTTGGTAATACAGGTAGAGATTATGTTTTAAGACGTTTAGTAAGAAGAAGTGTTAGATTTGGTAGAAAACTAGGATTTAGTGAACCATTCCTTTATAAACTTGTCCCTACTATTGTAAATGTTATGGGAGAAGCGTATCCTGAATTAAAGAAAAGTTCAGGAGATGTCGCTGTATATATTCTTGATGAAGAAAAACTATTCTTTAATACTCTAGAAGATGGAGAAAGACGTCTTAAAGAAATAATGAAAGATGATAACGATAAAGTAATTGGTGGTTATGATGCTTTTAGACTTTATGATACTTATGGCTTTCCAATAGAACTTACAGAAGAGATTGCTAGTGAATTTGGTTATACTGTTAATCGTGAAGAGTTTTATACATACATGGAGAAACAAAGAGAACTTGCTAAAAAGAATGCTCGTAGTAAGACAGCAATGGCTAGTCAAAAGAAAGTTTTAATGGACTTTACTAAACCATCAACTTTTGTTTATGGATTATATCGTTTAAAAAGCAGTGTTCTTGCAATAGTAAGTAAAGATAGTTTAGAGAAATCTCTAGATCATTCTGGATATATTATCCTAAAAAGAACATGTTTCTATTCTGAGTCTGGTGGTCAAGTTAGTGATACTGGTATGATTATTGGTAAAAACTTTAAGGCTAGAGTAGTAGATGTCTTTAAAGGACCTAATGGACAACATATTCATAAAGTAAAATTATTAGATGGAATTATTAAAGTAAATGATGAAGTAGAAGTAATGGTTGATAAACAAAGAAGAAAAGAGATTGAGGCAAATCACTCTAGTGTTCATATCTTACAGTATGCTCTACAGCAAGTAGTTGATAAAAATATTAGACAAGCAGGTAGTTATGTTGATGATGAGAAACTTAGATTTGATTTTACTTGCCCATCTAAAATAAGTGATGAAGAAATAATTAAGACAGAAGATTTTGTTAATAATATGATAAAGAAGAATATTATTACTTCTACAGAGACTATGCCAATAGATAAAGCGAAAGAAATAGGGGCACTGGCTCTATTTGGAGAAAAATATGGCGATACAGTTAGAGTTGTTAAAATAGATAAGTCTATTGAATTATGTGGTGGTACTCATGTCGCTAATACAAAAGACATAGGACGGCTTGCAATATTTAACTTTGAATCTAAAGGAAGTAATACTTATAGAATAGAAGCAGTTACAGGTAAAAATATAGAAAATACTCTATTTGAAGTAATTAAACCATATAATGATGAGATGGTTAAACTACTTATTAAAGCAAAAGAAATACTTGCCATTGCTAAAAGACAAAATATTGATTTAACTTTTGATGTAGATATTGATAATACAGCACCTACTTCATATAAAGATATAATCTTTAATCAAAATGAACTTTCATATATTCAAAGTGAAGTTAAAGCTTTAGAAAAAGAATATAATAATGAAATTGAAAGACTTACCTTATCTAATTTAGATAAATACTTATCACAAGTAAAAGAAATTAATGGTAAAAACTTACTTTATTTAGAATTAGATAATATAGAGATGTTCTTAGTAAAATCAATGGCAGATGATTTATGTAATAAACTAGATAAATTAGTTGTATTATTAGCAAATATAAAAGAAGATAACAGTGTTAACTTTGTATGTCGTAGTACTGATCCATCTGTTAATGCCGGCTTTATAGTAAAGAGTATAACAACAGCATTTGGAGGTAATGGTGGAGGAAGTCCTACTTTTGCAAATGGTGGTATTAAAGATAGAAGTAATTTAAAAGATATAAAGCAAGCTTTTGAGGATTTATTAAATGAATAATTATTTAATTAAAAGTAGTGCCATTAGTCTTATAGATAAAAAAATAGAAGAACTCATTAAAGAAAATAAGTTTAATGATGCTTCTATTACTACTTATGATATGGAAGAAGATAGTATTACTTCTCTAATAGAAGATGCAGATACTATCTCTTTCCTTACACCTAATAAAGTAATAATAGGTAAAAATCTATCTAACAATAATTTAGATGATAAATCATTAAAAATATTATCTAAGTATTTAGATAATCCTAATAGTAGTGTTCTATTAATATTTGTAACTACTAATATAGATACAAGAAAAAAAGCTGTTAAAGAGGTTATTAATAAACTATCTTTAGTTAATATAAGTACTGATACTAAAAACATAATAAAAGATATATTAAAAGATTATGATGTCGAATATAGAGTTAATAATCTTTTAGAAGAATATTATAATGAAGATTTAGAAAGGCTAATTAGTGAAACTAAAAAGTTAGCTTTGGCTTTCATCGATACTAAAAAAATTACTTATAAAGATGCAGTTAGCTTGTTAGTTAAACCTTTAAATAAACAAGACAACCTTTCTTTTGATTTAATTAGAGAAATAGCTTTAAAGAATAAAAAGAAAGCAGTTAATATCTATAACGAATTACTTAGTTATAATATAGAAAGTTATTCTTTAATTGGCCTATTAGAGAGTCAGTATAGGCTTTTATATCAAGTAAAAGTTTTAAATAAGAACAATACTTCTTATAATGATATAGCATCTATTCTAGAAGTACACCCCTTTAGAGTTAAAAAGACTTTAGAACTTATTAGATATTATACCCTAAAAGAGATAAGAAAACTAATTAAGAATCTTGCTGATATCGATTTTAAAATAAAAAGTGGTGTTTATGAAAATAATATAATTATAGATTTGTTAATATTAAATATCAAATAATGCATTAGTATTTGATATTTTTCTTTTTTGATGGTATAATATGCCTTGCACAAAGAGGGAGATAACATGAAAAACTTAAAAAAATATTCTAGTTTATATAAAACATTATTAAAAGGGTTTGCGATTGGTTATGTGACTAGTTCACTTTCCATTGTTGGCGTTGCTAGTTTTAATAATGTAAGAATTGAAAGAGAACTATTAAATGAAGAGAAAGAAAAAGAAAAAGCTAAAAAAGAAGCATTAAATCAAGAGTTTGAAAGTTTATTATCTACTAACGATTTAGAAATAAGTGAAGAAGCAAAAGATGCTATAAATAAAATTTGTTTAGCACCCTTGAATATGACTTATTTAGATGATCTAGAAATAACAAAAGAAAATACAGCTTTAGCTTACCAAGATACTTCAGTAATTACCAATCATACAAATACTAATTTATATGAAGAAGAAAGTGACAGTATAAATTGGAGTGAAGCAGTAGATGTTATTTATCAAAATGGTATATCATTAGAAGAGTTAGATGATGGCGTAGAGCCTATGACTATCGAAGAGGTAGAAGAACAAGTAAAGTGGATTGAAGAGTCTTATAATGAGATTAAAAGTGATTTTAAAAATTATGATACAAAAGAACTAGCATGTCTTCTTCAAAACTATTCATTTTTAAATTCAGATATTTCAAATGGTTCTACAGTTGCAAGTACCACAACAGAACAAATTGTCTTTTATCCATATTATTATTTAGATTCCAGTTTCTATAGGGAAGCTATTACAAAACATGAGGCTTTTCACTTGTTAGTTAATCATTGTGAAGATGCAAATACTAAAGATATTTGTGGTGGTATTGATGTTTTAAACCTTAATTATGATGATGATAATTATGTGGTTTTAGCAAGCTATATATATAATTTTATAGAAGAAATATATGCTGAACTATATTCTTCTGAAAACACTACTGGTGTTCAAACAAGTTATCACGGATATGATGAAGCCTTAAACTTATTACAAGCAACACTTGCTTTAGGAGATAACTATCAAGTAGATGAATTATTAGAAAAAATCATATATAAAGATCCAAGTAGTTTTGTAAAGAATTTACCAACTTTTGGTTATAGTAAAGAAAAGTTTTTATTAGACACATTAAAATCAATTAAGGCTTTAGATATTATAATAGGTTCTGATCAAACCTACTTAACTCAATTAAAAAATAAATATCCTGATATTAGTTATGATCAACTAATTAGAGAGTTAAAAGATTGTTTTATTAGTGGACTAGGTAAAGTTTATTATAATAATTTAATTTTATTAAATGAAAAATATGATTTAACTCTAGAAGATAATACAGCTTTGACAATGTTATATTGGAAACTAATAAACAATATAGTACCAGCAGAAATAAGCATTCCAGATGAAGACCTTTCTCCTGATAATATTATAATATCTCCTAATCAAGATTTAAGTTATTTATTAAGGAAATACCATAACTTAAGTTCAACTTATTCTGATTCAGATATTAATGACTATCATGATATATTTGTAGATTACTTATCTAAAAAATATAATATGGGTAGAAATACTGTTTATGATAAAACAAAAGACACTAGTATTTTAGATACAAATTATCAAATGCCAGAAGTTTTAGGAAAAGAAAAACAAGAATTTTATCAATGGCTATGGGAAGATGATAGTTCTAAAATTGATTTATATAATAGAAAATTAGTAAAAACAAGATAAATAGTTATACTAATTGCTATTTTCCCTTTTCTATGATATAATAGCTCTACTTCAAAAAAAGGGGGATGGTTACTTTGGAGAATATAAGTGAACTTGAAAATAGAATAAATAGTATCCTTTCTAAAGATGAGTTGCAAGTATCTATATTAACTGCCATGGCAAAAGTTAATACTATTGAGGAATTATTAGTATTAAAGTGGCAATTTACCAAATATGTTTGTACTAATTTTTCATCAAATAGATATGTCATTTTTTCTAAAAATTTAGAACGTATCTCTTATAATAATACCCTAGTTAATGAAACTTTAATTATAGAAGATTTAATTAATGGCGCTTCCTTAAAACAAATTATGGATAAATATAATATTACTAGAGAATCTATTAAAAAGATAATTGTCACTCATCTTGAAACTGATAACTATGATGAGAGATTATTAGATTTAATTTCCAAATTTGAAACTAACATTATTCCTGAACATGATAGGGAATTTATTATAGCAAAAGTTGCAGTTTCAATGTTTGTAGAAAGTAAATGTTTTTCTTCAACTTTAATATATAAAAAGTTTGGCTGTACCTATTCTTCTACATTTAAATATTTAAACATATTGGAAGTAACCAATCACCCTTTATATAAACAATATATAAGAAGTAGAGATGAATATAGAAGAAAGATATCATCTGATATAAGCAAAGAAACACGCAGAAAAGATTATGAAGAGAGAAGAAATAAGATAGATTATATTAAAGATTTAGATTCTAAAGGGATATTAGAACTATTATCTGATCCTTATAAAGAAGAATTTTTACATTTTTGTTTATATTATAATATTGATACTGATATTTTAAAGCAAATGTTAAGAGATGATGAAAATTTAAAATATTTATTTGCAAGTAAAGCTAGTCAAGAAGAAAGTATAAGAGAAATTTATAATCAACAAATTATTAAATATAAAGCATTAATTAAGTATGTTATTAAGAAAATAATTATATTAAGTAAAGACAAATTTAAAAAGCCTTTAGATTTATACGATTACTATACAACTACAAAGTTTGATTTTAAATCTTTAGGAAGAGCATCTTTATCTTTTAATGACATTAAAAATAATAAATTAATATTACAATATATTGATAAATTCCCAGATGTTTTTGCAGGTTATGATGATAAAAGAATACGTCTTTTAAAACAGACAAATATATTAAGTTGCTGTAATGATAGTATTCGATTTACTAATATAGATTTAACTAAAGCCTTAGAAGATATTAATGAAAAGAATTTGCCTAAAGAAAATGGTGTGCTTTATTATGCTATTAAAAGGCAGGTAGACTTAAGAGATATAAAGGTTAAGAAGAAATCGAATTAAACACAATTATAACAAAGGGGTGATTAGTAATGAGGTATAAAGAACAAGTAAAAGATATATTTAGAAATATAAACACTAAAGAAGAGTTGTTACTAACTTTTTGGAAAGTGAAAATAGTTCCCGAAACCGAAAAAGTATTTATAGAAGAATTTAGAAGAATAGAGGCATCTCTAATAGAAGAAAATAACATATTAGATATGATAATAAATATCTTTTCATTTAGAAATGATTTTTATATCAGTATCTATTCTCTTTGCGAACAGTATAATATTTCTATTTCTAGTGTTATTTATTATTTAGAAGAAAAATCTAAAAAATATAGTAAAGATACTAACGAATATAAGGTTTTAACTCATATTAGAAATGAATTGTTATTAGGATTGAAAGCAAATAAGAGATTAGAAGAACAAGAATTAGATTATGTAATCGCTAAAGAAGTAATGACTATCTTCTTAAATACTGATGCTAACACATATTTAGAGTTTAATAAAATTACAAAGTGCAGAGAAGATATTCTTAAGATATCTATAGAAATATTAAGAGAAAAAAATCATCCCTTATATTTAGAATATCTAAAAAGAAAACAGACTTATTTTAATAATCAAATACAACAACTTGCTCTAAATAATAGAAAAGATACAGATGAAAAAAATATAATAATGGCAGAGCATTTTAAGCATTTAACCCCTTATCAGTTATTTAACATTATTAAAAATGCTGATTCTAAAGAATATGATTTTTTATGGAAAAAGTATCATATTAAACCAACAATTTTAAAGACATTAATTGAAATTAATCCCTCTGTCGCTATCAGAATAGCTCTTAATCCTATGACCTATTTTGAGTATGAGAATTGCTTAAATGATTTAGTTTCATCGACTGTTTTGGAGATTAAAGACGTGATTAATGGTAAAAAGGCTCATTTTGATTTATATAATTATTATTTAAAAACACGTATTAGTTTATATAAACTATATTACATTTCAGCATTTTTAGGTAATAGTGAAAATAAAAGTATTATAGAAAACTTTTATAAAAGACATAAATATAGTTTTTCATCACTTACAGAAAATCATATAAGAACAATACGTTCTATTGGTATAATAAGTTTTAATGAACAAACAGTAAGATTTAACAGAAGAGAGTTTGATAGAGCTTTAGAGCATATTGATAACAATAATATGCCAAGATGTAAAGCATTATTATTTGAAATAATTAAAAATAAGTTATATCTTAAAGAGGATAAAGTTGAATGTAACAAAGCTGCTTTTTTAGAACAAGCAAGCAGTTTAGAAGAATTATTAATGATTAAATGGATTACTTGTGGTAATGAAGACTCCTCTTATAGTTATAATTCTTTTTATAAAAAAGCAAGAGAATTAATTAATAAAAATGCTATAGATAATTTTAATGAAATTATAAATGATTTAATAAATGGTATGAACTTAAATGAGATTAAGAAAAAGTATTTAATAACCTCATTAAATTTTAAAGAAGTTATTAAGCAATATTTAAGAGAAAGAGCTGATTCTGATATATTAAATATTTCTGTTTCAAAAAAAGAATTGTCTAATAGTGAAAATGAAGATATAGATTTTATTTTGGCAAGTACCACGTTTAATTTGCTTTTTAAATACAACTGCTTTTTAGCAACAGATATTGAAGAAAAATTAAATTGCCATGGAACTGAATTAAGTAAATACTTAAGGATAATAGAAACAAAAAATAAAGATTTATATAATGAATATCAAAAAGCATATAGAAAAGAAAAAAGTCAAAAGCTTAGTATGAGAAGTGCTTTAGTATGTGCTCAATCTAAAGATAATATTTTAAGTAAGTTAGATAATCTTAGTAGAGATGACATCTTAAATATATTTAATAATCCAAAAAGTATGGAATTTAGTTATTTTTGTCAAAGATATGGTTTAATGCCAAGGACTCTAAGCAATCTATTAAAAATTGATCCATTAATAAAAGAAGAACTTGCTAACAATATAGATAATATAAAAAATATTTATAGCGTTTATGTAACTAAGTTTGGATTGTTAATTGAAAAAGTTATTAAAGACATAGTAGACCTTGAAGAGAATGGTTATAAAGAACCTTTTGACTTATATGAATATTATTCTAATACTGATGTAAATATAAATTATTTAGCAAGAATGGCTTTAGATTTTGATATTCGTAATAATAGCATAATTTTGGAATACATTAATAATCACAAAGATTTATTTCTTGGTATTGATGAAAAAGGAACGGTTGGTTTAAGAGCAGTGGGAAGAATTACCTGTTGTAATAATAGTATTTCTTTTGATAATAAACAAATTAGTGAAGCTTTAAATAATATGAACGAGAAAAAACTTCCTCATATTAAGGGAGTATTGTATTATGCTATTAAAAGACAGTTAGATAAAGGAAAAGTTAAGAAAAATACATTATTTAGTAATTAAAGAAGGATTTAGTCCTTCTTTAATTTTTCTAAATATAAATATATCTCTTTTAGTTTATGTTCATAGCCTAAATCCTTAGGGTGATAATATTTTTTATTCTTTAACTTATCAGGTAAGTATTGTTGTTTAACAAAAGCATTCTTATAGTCATGAGGATATTTATAAGTATCTGATGGATTCTTTAAGTGTTTAGGTACATCTCCTACATTTCCTTTTTCTATATCACTTAAGGCTTCATCTAAAGCAATATGGGCAGTATTACTTTTAGGAGATAGAGCCATCTCTGTAACAATAGTACCTAAAGGTATTCTTGCTTCTGGAAATCCTACTAATTTAGCTGCTTCAATCGCTGCCATTACTTTAGGTCCAATAGAAGGATTAGCAAGGCCTATATCTTCATAAGCAATAACAGCCATACGTCTAAAAATACTATCTAAATCTCCCAAAGTAATTAATCTTGCTAAGTAGTGAAGAGCAGCATCTACATCACTACCCCTAATAGACTTTTGAAAAGCAGATAGCATATCGTAGTAACCATCACCGTTTTTATCACCAAAGAATACCGGTTTACTATTTATCTTTTTAACAACATCTAAATCTACTTTAAAATCATTAGTAGAGTAGTAGGATATTTCTAGTAAGTTATAAGCATACCTTAAGTCATTTCCTGATACTTT
>CALVPN010000030.1 GCA_944351375.1 uncultured Bacilli bacterium
TATCATATAAAGACATATTAATTCTCTAATTTAGCCCTTGCAGCAGCAAGTCTTGCCACAGGTACTCTAAATGGACTACAAGAAACATAGTTAAGACCAACTTTATGACAGAAAGCTATACTCTTAGGATCTCCTCCATGTTCTCCACAGATACCAAGTTTGATATCGCTTCTTGTACTTCTACCAAGTTCAGCAGCCATTTTTACTAGTTTACCAACACCAACAGTATCTAGGCTTGCGAAAGGATCATTTACAAATATTTTTTTATCATAATAATCTTTTAAGAATTTAGAAGCATCATCTCTTGAGAATCCATAAGTCATTTGGGTTAAATCATTAGTACCAAAACTGAAGAACTCTGCTTCTTCTGCTATTTTATCTGCAAGTAAAGCAGCTCTTGGTATTTCTATCATAGTACCTACTTTATATTTTAAATCACTGTTATTATCTTTAATAATAGCATCAGCTGTTTCAACTACTATATTCTTAACATATTTTAATTCATTAACATCTCCTACTAAAGGTATCATAATTTCAGGTGTTACTTTAATACCCTCTTTTTCTACTTCTAAAGCGGCATTTATAACAGCTTTTGTTTGCATAACAGCAATTTCAGGATAAGTAACAGCTAGACGACATCCACGATGTCCCATCATTGGATTAAATTCTTTTAGTGAATCTACCTTATTCTTTAAAGAAACAAAATCCATATCAAGATCTTTAGCAAGTGCTTTAATCTCATCATCAGTATGAGGTAAGAACTCATGTAGTGGTGGATCTAAGAATCTAATAGTAACTTCATAACCATCCATTACTTTAAATAATTCTTTAAAGTCATCTTTTTGATAAGGTAAAATCGCATCTAGTGCTTCTTCACGTTTTTCTAAAGTAGGAGCGACTATCATCTTTCTAAAGTTAAATATTCTCTCACTATCAAAGAACATATGCTCTGTACGACAAAGTCCAATACCTTTAGCCCCGAAATCTCTTGCAACTTTAGCATCCCTAGGATTATCAGCATTAGTTCTAACTTCTAAGTCTGCTATCTCATCTGCCCAATTCATGAATGTTTCAAAGTTTCCACTAATAGATGCAGGAACTGTTTTTATCTCTTCTCCATAAACATTACCAGTTGAACCATCTAAACTAATATAGTCTCCTTCTTTAAATACTTTACCGTCTTTAGTAGTTAAAGTTTTCTTATTAACATCAACTACTACATCAGAACATCCTGATACACAACAAGTACCCATACCACGAGCGACAACTGCAGCATGTGAAGTCATTCCACCTCTAACTGTTAAAATACCACGAGCGATATTCATACCTTCAATATCTTCTGGAGATGTTTCTTCTCTTGCTAATATTATATCTTCTATTCCCTCTTCGTTAGCTTTCATAACATCTTCTGCACTAAAATATAAATGTCCAGTAGCAGCCCCAGGTGAAGCAGCTAAACCTTTACCAATAACTTTTGCTTTGATTAATACTTCTTTATCAAAAGCAGGATGTAATAATTGTTCTAATTGTTTAGGCTCTACTCTTAAAAGAGCTTCCTCTTTAGTAATTTTACCTTCAGAAACAAGTTCTACAGCAATTCTAAGAGCAGCTTCAGCTGTTCTTTTACCACTTCTAGTTTGAAGCATGAATAGCTTACCGTTTTCGATAGTAAATTCCATATCTTGCATATCTTTATAATGATCTTCTAGAGTTTTACATATCTTAACAAATTCATCGTAACATTCTGGCATAACTTCTTTTAATGTATCAATAGATTCAGGTGTTCTAATACCTGCAACCACATCTTCACCTTGTGCATTAATTAGATACTCTCCATATAAAGCTTTCTCACCAGTAGCAGGATTTCTAGTGAAGGCAACACCTGTTCCACTAGTATTACCCATATTACCATAAACCATCTCTTGAACATTAACAGCAGTACCCCAGTCTCCTGGAATATCATTAAGACGTCTATAAGTAATCGCTCTATCATTATTCCAACTTCTAAATACAGCTTTTACCGCTTCAATTAATTGTACTTTAGCATCTTGTGGGAACTCAAGACCTGCATGCTTTCTATATTCTTCTTTGTATCTATCTACAACTTCAACTAAGTCATCAGCCGTTAAATCAGTATCAAGTTCCACATTCTTCTCTTTCTTAATATCTTCAAATAAATATTCAAAAGAACTCTTTGGAAAACCCATAACTACATCTGCAAACATTTGAATAAAACGACGATAACAGTCATAAGCAAATCTTTTATTATCTGTAAGTCTTGCAAGTGTTTCTACTACTTCATCATTCATACCAAGATTAAGGATGGTATCCATCATTCCTGGCATAGAGCTTCTTGCCCCACTTCTAACTGATACTAATAATGGATTTTTATCATCTCCCATAGTCTTACCAGTTAACTTTTCAAGATTAGCTAATTCTTTAAAGATTTCTTCTTTAATATCATCACTAATCTCTTCATTATCATCATAATATTTTAAACAAGATTCAGTTGTTACTGTAAATCCACGAGGTACAGGTAGTCCAATCCTTGTCATCTCAGCAAGATTCGCTCCTTTTCCTCCTAACAACTCCCTCATATCCTTATTGCCTTCACTAAAGGCATAAACATATTTCATTTAATCACTATCCTTTCGCTATACTTAAAGTATATCAAAGTTAATTTATTTTTAAAAGAAAAAATTACCACTAAAAATACGACATATGATATAATACTTTAAAGGGAGTGAAATTATGTATCCATTTAAAATTTTAAATAAAACGAAATATTCTTTATATTTTCTTAATGCTTTTATAGAAAACATCTGTATCTATATCATGCCAATTATAATATCTATATGTTTAACTACTCCCTTTACTTTAAATAAATTTAAAATATTAATCATACTTACCATTACCCTTAAAACTTTAGAGATAATATTTAATTCTATTTGGAATATAAAAGCAGTATATTTTTTAGAAGAAACAAAAAAAGATTTACAACTCGCTTATTTTAGAAGAATATGTGATATGAACGTTACAAAAATTAATAATACGCATACTGGCTTTTTAAAGAAACAAATAGATATAGTTAGTGATGAAACAGCGAATTTATTAAATGAGTTCATGACAACAATTAATGGTTTTGTTATTGCAATCTCTATATTTCTAATTCAAGTTTTCACCCAAAGCAAACTTGTATTTGTTATTTGTATAGTGTTTATAATATTTATAGTAATTTATAATATAATCATTACTAAATTTAATGTCCTAGCTCAAGAGGATTATAACAATAAAAATGCTAAATATAATGCTACTAATGTAGATTTTATAGAAAATGTTAAAGTAGTAAAAAATTATGATGGTTTGCATTTTGCAACTAAAAGAATTAATAAAGAATTTGACATAGTAAGAAATCCTTTAAAGAAAGTTAATATCTTTGGCTCTTTAAGGTTTGATGGAACAAGTGCTTTAATATTTATAATGTATGCTATTTTATTAATAAGTTTATTTGTTCAAATGCAAAATGGAGAAAATGTATTTAGTTATGTAGTTTTTTATACCACAATGTTTACTGGCCTCAATACAGAATTAAGAGGAGTTGGTTATCTTTTCTTACATCTTAATAAATTTAAGTCTGCTAATAATCAAATAGAAAAAGTTTTAACCAAAGAAGAAAAACAACCTAAGTTTAAAGACTTTAATAGCATTACTTTAAAAGATATAGAGTTTAAATATAATAAGAAAAGTAAAAACGTTATAAATATTCCTTACTTCTCAATAAATAAAAAAGATAAATTGAGTATAATGGGAGAATCTGGCCAAGGTAAATCTACTTTTCTTAATCTATTCTGTAGATTTTATAAAATAGATAATAGTAAGTATCTAATTAATGGTAAAGAAAGTAATAAGGCTCCTGATATCGCTTACATATCTCAAGAAACAGACCTTTTTGATTTATCTATTAGAGATAATCTTTTATTAGGTAAAAACATTAGTGATAAGAAATTAAATGAATATCTAGAAGATGCTGGACTTCTTTCTTGGATTAATAGTTTAGAACATGGTCTTGATACTATAGTTGGAGAAAAAGGTATAAGACTATCTACTGGTCAAAAACAAAGATTAAATATTATTAGAGGAATTCTCCTAGATAAAGAAATATATATTTTAGATGAACCTACTTCTAATCTAGATGTTCTATCAGAAGAAAAGATCTATGATATGATAAATAAGTATTTAAATGATAAAACTTTAATTATCGTAACTCATAGACCTAAATTAAGAGATATCTGTAATAAACATTATTACTTTAAAGATAAAGAAATGATTTTAGAAGATTAAAGACTCTAACATATTTTGTTAGAGTCTTTTCATGTATAATTGGATATATTATTTAGCAAGTAATTCACTAATTAAATTACTTATTTCTGTTGGATTATCTAAACTCATTCCTTCAATAAGTCTAGCTTCAGCATATAGTATTTTACTATATTTCTCTAGTGTCTCATAATCTTTATTTTCATATAAAGATTTTAGTTTACCTGCAATAGGATGGTCTTCATTAATTTCCATAACAGTATTTGCTTTAACTCCAGTATCTGTTGGCATTGCATCCATTACTTTTTGCATTTCTACTGACACATCACCTTTACTAGTTAAACATACAGGATGATTTTTTAAACGATGCGTAAACTCTACTTCATTAACACCATTATTTAGAGCATCATGCATTTTAGTAAACATATCTTTATATTCTTCATTAACTTTCTTTAATTCTTCTTTTTCTTCATCACTTTCTAAATTAGCATCACTACTTGCCACATTAACAAAGTTTTTCTCCTTATAATTCATCATTACTTTAAAGACAAATTCATCTAAGTAATCAGTTAAATATAAGATATCTATTCCCTTTTCTTTAGCACTTTCAACTTGAGGTAATAGATCTATTTTATCTATAGTTTCACCACAAGCATAGTAAATTGTCTTATCATCATCACTCATATTAGAAACATATTCATCAAGTGTAACCATTTTCTTCTCTTTAGATGAATAGAAAAGTAATAAATCTTGTAATGTTTCTTTAGCCATACCATATGATTCATAAATACCTACTTTAAGTTGCATTCCAAAGTCTTTAAAGAACTTCTCATAGTTCTCTCTATCGTTTTTAAGCATTTTCTCTAACTCTTTTTTAATCTTAGATTCAAGGCTTTTAGCGATAGATTTAATTTGATAATTATCTTGTAGAGTTTCTCTTGATATATTTAAAGATATATCTTCACTATCTACAACACCTTTAACAAAACTAAAGTAATCAGGTAAAAGATCAGAACATTTATCCATGATTAGAACACCTTTAGAATAAAGTTCAAGTCCTTTCTCATAGTCTTTAGAATAATAATTATATGGAGCATGACTTGGTATAAATAAAAGGGTTGTATAAGAGCATCTTCCTTCTACTTCACTACGTATTACTTTTAAAGGTGTTTCATAATCATAGAACTTATCTGTATAGAATGAATTATAATCTTCATCTTTTACACTACTCTTCCCTTTCTTCCAAATAGGAACCATACTGTTTAGTGTTTTATCTTTTATTTTCTTCTCTTCTTTATCATCTTTATTAGTAGTAGTCTCTACTTCCATCTTTATAGGATAAGAGATATAATCAGAATACTTTTTAACTAATCTTTCAAGAGCATAATCCTCTAAGTATTCATCATAATTATTATCTTCATTATTTTCTTTTAAATGAAGAATAATCTTAGTACCGTTATTTTCATAATCAACTTCTTCAATAGAATATCCATCTGCACCACTTGATACCCAACGATAAGCTTTATCACTGTCATAGGCCTTACTAATAACTTCTACTTCATCACTAACCATAAAACTAGAATAAAAACCTACACCAAACTGTCCTATAATAGCCATATTTTTATCATCAGCCATTTTCTCTTTAAATAAAAGAGAACCACTCTTAGCGATTGTACCTAAATTATTTTCAAGTTCAACATCAGTCATACCAATACCATTATCAACAATAGTTAAAGTTCGTGTTTCTTTATTAGGAACAAGTCTAATCTCTAAATCATTTTTCTTAACTTTAATCTTTTTATTTGTAAGTGATTCATAATAAAGTTTATCTATAGCATCACTTGCATTAGAGATTAACTCACGTAAAAATATCTCCTTATTAGTATAAATTGAATTAATCATTAAATCTAATAATTTTTTAGATTCAGCTTTAAATTGTTTTTTCTTCAAATTAATCACTCTTCTTTCTTACTTACATTAAGTAGAATAACACCGGTTTTGGCAGATGTCAATAGTGAGTGCTAGTTTTGTTAGAATAAATAATCTATTAATAAAATTATACTCAATAAGATTAAAGTAAATCCAAATATAAACATAAAGAAATCAATAATATGAATTTTTTTACTGGCTATACATAATTTAGGATTTTTAGAATTTATATAAATTTCATACTCTTCACCAATTTTATATGTATTTAAAACTTTAGTTTTTATATCCTGTAAAGATTGAGTTTCATAACTTACATTTGAAAAATCATATTTATAAATAGGAAAATTCAATAATTTTCCCGTTACACTAGGATATTTATTAAACCCTATAAATATAGCTTTAATCTTTTTATT
This sequence comes from uncultured Bacilli bacterium, assembly GCA_944351375.1. Classification (GTDB taxonomy): domain Bacteria; phylum Bacillota_I; class Bacilli_A; order RF39; family UBA660; genus Onthousia. Next base: position 6,660 of record CALVPN010000030.1, read on the forward strand.
ACAGGAAAAACAAGAATAAATTATATAAATGCTAATACTTAAGAAAATATAACCAATTATAAAAATTAAAAGTGCTAATTCAAGATTTTCATCTCTACAAAAAATTCCAATTATTGAGATTATAAATAATAAACATACACTGGTAAATAAAGTTTTAGACTCGACTTTATTATCTTTTACAAAAGGAATAAATAATAACAAAGTACTAATAGCCATTAAAATAAATACTACATTAATCATAACATTCTCCTTTTTTAACTAAATCTTTTAATAAACAATCACAGCCATACTTTATAGCATTATAAGTAGAATTAAAATCGTTAGTATACCAAGGATCATCTATCTCCTTATCTTTTTTTGTAAAATCTAATAATTTATATACTTTATTATCTGTACCAAATAATTTTTTCATAGATAAAACATTATAATTATCCATACCAATAAAAAAGTCAAACTTTTCATAATCACTTTTTAATAATCTTGTTGCATAATGTCTAGTATAAGGAATATTATATTTATCTAACACTTTCTTAGTACCATAATATGTATCATTACCTTTCTCTTCATCACTAGTACCTCGTGATTCTATTAAAAACTCTTTCTCTAGTCCTTCTTTTTTTACTAAATCTTTCATAATAAACTCTGCCATAGGACTTCTACAAATATTACCTAAACACACAAAACATATTCTTATCATAACTACCCTTTCTATTCATTATTAAATTTTAATAATTCTCTAATATCATCAACAGATAAGTTTTGGAAACTCTTATACTCATCACCATCATTTTCTATTAATTTATCACTAAGTATCTTCTTTTTTGCCTGTAAATCAAGGATTTTTTCTTCAATAGTTCCTTTAGTAATTAGTTTAATAACTTCAACAGTATTCTTTTGTCCTATTCTATGGGCTCTATCAGTCGCTTGATTCTCTGCTTGAGGATTCCACCATAAATCTAAATGAATTACAATATCGGCACTAGTAAGGTTAAGTCCTGTTCCCCCACTTTTTAACATAATTAAAAAGATATTTGTATCATCAGTATTAAACTTATCTACTAACTCCTGACGTCTCTTACTACTAACAGAACCATCTATTACATAACTAGTAATACCTTCTTTCTCAAGGTTATCTTTTACGATGTTTAAAGCCGTCCTAAAACTAGTAAATAAAAGTATTTTATGGCCATTAGAAACTGCTTCTTTAACTACATCTGTTAAGTGTTCTATCTTAGATGAAGTCTTATTAAAATTATCAAAGATAATCTTAGGATCTATACATACTTGTCTAAGTCTAGTTAAAAGCGTAAGTATCTGCATTTTATTTTTAGTAAAGCCTTCACTAACTAACTCTTCCATCTCATCCTTCGTTTCTTTAACTAAGGCAGCATATATCTTCTTTTCTTCATCACTTAAATCTATATAGATATTATTCTCTAACTTATCAGGTAAATCTTTAAGTACTTCATTTTTCTTACGTCTTAAAACAAATGGTTTAACCTCTCTCCTAAGCTTACTTAAAGTTAAGTTTGTATCATCATCAAAGTCACTACCTATTTTAAATTTCTCACTAAATTTAGTTTTACTAGCAAGAAAACCTGGCATAATATAATCAAAGATACTCCACAATTCTAGAATAGAGTTTTCAATAGGAGTTCCCGTTAAAGCAAGTTTAATTTCACTATTAATATTCTTAACTGCCTTAGTTAACATTGCAGTTGGATTCTTAATATTTTGCGCTTCATCTATAATCATAACTTTAAAGTTCATCTCTTTATAAATATCTAAATCTTCTCTTAAAAGTCCATAACTAGTAATAAAAACATTGCCATCATATAATTTTAATTTATTATGTCTATCTTTCTTTAAACCTGTAAAAATACTTCTTTTAATATCATCACTAAACTTTTTAAACTCATTATCCCAGTTATAAACTAAAGCAGTTGGAGTTACTATTAATATTTTAGCATTACTATCTTCTTCTAATACTCTTCTAATAAAGATAATAGTCTGTAGACTCTTACCAAGTCCCATCTCATCTGCAAGTATACCCCCTAGACCACATTTATAAAGGTTATAAAGCCATTTAACTCCATCTTTTTGATATGGTCTTAAAAGATTGTTTTCATCTCTATCAAAGGCAACTTTAGCATCCTTATACTCTTTAAAGTTCTTAACAAATTCATCAAATAAATTATTAGTCTTAATAAATCTATTTTTACTTCTTAAACTATCAAGATATAAGGCTCTAAACTTAGGTATTTCACCTTTTTCATCATCTAAATCTAAATCTTCTTTTAATTCCTCTAACTCTTTTAAAGATGGGTCTAATAAATCTAAGATATCTCCACTTTTTAATCTATAATACTTTTTCTTATTCTTTAAACTTAAGAAAATATTATCAAGTTCACTAGGACTTACATTATCAAGTTTAAATTCATAATTTAAAATATTATCACGTCCTACACTAAAGGTAGTACTTCCTTTTACTTTCTTAATTAAACTAGTATGTTTTAACTTTTCACTAGTAAATACTTCATAAGTATCAGTTAACTCATCTAAACCACTTTCTAAAAAGTATCCAACTTCATCTATATCATAAAGTCTTAACTTATTATCAAAACCATATTTAGTAATATCTAAAAATACGTCTCTCTCATAATCTTTATCTCTAATAACATTACTATCTTCTTTATCTAGATAATTAACCTCTATATCACCATAAGTAAAGATTATTTTACACTCTATATATAGTTCTAATATATCGAAGTATAACTTAACAGAAGGAGTCTTTACAATAACTAAATCATCTACTGATTTATCAAGTTCAACTTTATCTTTAATATTAGGGATTAAATAATCTTTAACTTCTTTAAATCTATTATTAGAAAAAGAAAAACTATCTATTTCTTCTTCTAATACATTTCTTGCAATAATACTTTCTATTTCATTTAATTTATAAATACCATTATCATCTATTAAATATCTATAATCACTACAAAGATTAGTTAAATTAGATAAATCAGCATCTATATTTAAAATATGAGAATCACTTTCTTTACTTACTTTAAAGTTAAATGGTAACCCCTTAATTAAAGGTAATTCTTTATTAGTATAAGGATATTCTACATAAATAGAATCTACTATTTCAAATAAGTCATCTAAAGTATTCTTAGTAGGAATTAAGTATGAGTCATAACGGTATAATCTTGAGTATGCTAACTCAATAAAATTAATTAACTTCTTACCTTCACTATTAAAATAATAATCTTCATTACTATAAGTAAATTCTTTACCAAACTTAACTTCTCCACCATTACGATATCTATCTATAAAAGATCTTACTTTATTACCTAAAGCATACATTTTAGTTGAACCTATTTTAAATCTTAACTCATAATAAGTAGAATAACTATTACTATAATAACCCATATGTCTTTCTAATTTAAGATATGGTACGATAAAAGCTTCTTTCTTAATATTATTTCTATTACTAGACACTTTCTTTATTTCATTTAAAAGATTATTAGCATAGTAATCTATAGTATCATCTTCATCTATTAAAAAGTATTCTCCTTGATATTTAACTAAAGAAGCGGCAATATGTTTACAAGATGAAGTTGCATTATACTGGGGACATGTACAAGATGTATCAGTAATATTATGTTTTTTATCAGTATATATTGTAACTATATATGATCTAAGGGTATGTTCAGATAAAACAACAAAACGATATATAATCTCCTCAAAGTCAAGTGTCATACCTACATATTTTACTTTTCTATTGTCATAGTTTAAGCCTTTTTGTAAGTCACTATATTGTACATATTTTAATAATTCATCAGTCACAAGTATCACAGCCTTCCAATTTCTTACTATAACATAGAAAAAGAAAAAAAGCTATTTTTAAAGCTTAGCTTCCATCATTATTTTATATATTGATTTAATTTTTTCTTTCTTATCATGATTCATATCATATTCTCTATATTCATATTTATTGGTTCTTTCATATCCAGGAGTAAAATAATAATCAGAATGGCCCAATTTATCCGTATCATCTACTATTTCTTTTAATTCAAAATCACATAAATCATCAAGCATTCCTTGCCCTTTACCATCAACTATTAAAGGATATTTATAATTATCAAGTATATTTAAATCTTTTGAACCTAAAAAAGTAATATAAAAAGTTGTTGTTGAACCATAGTCATACTCCATCACTAAAGTATCTTTATTTTTTATTTTTAAATCACTTAACTTAGTAATTGTGGCATTAATAGGAGGAACTTCACTATGATCATCTTCTATACATACCCAACTATCATAGACTTTATCTTTATATTTTATATTATATAAATGATATGCTAGTGAATCAAATGTAGCTAGTATTGTATATGCTAAATCTGCAACTGTTCTTCTATCTGGTATCTCTATTTTTCTCCATATTTTATCTTCTAACCCCTCTATTCCTACTCTAAAAGTTAATACTTTTTCCATCATAAACACCTACTTTATATTTAATTCTTTTTTTATAATCTTCTTTATTTCTGTTGGAATATAATAAGAAAGATAATTCTCTTTTTCATATACAAAAAACCATAATGCTTCTATATCGTCTTGATAAGCCGACATATTCATTTAATTTTCATTATCAAGTAACTTTTGAAAATAAAGCCTAGTAAATAGATCTGTTTTAGAAGTACTTAAACAGAATTCAAAGCTATCTATGATATATTCTTTTAATTCATATATATTATCTAAATCATAATCTTCAAGGTTTTCATTAATGATATCATTATTTAATACTTTTAAGGAAGAAAGTAAATCTGTTTTATCTTTCTTTATTATATATTTATCATACTTCATATTATCACCTTGTATAATATAATCAGTTCTTATTTAAAGGAACTGAATGTATTATATCCTTTCTTTTATATTTTTAAGTTTT
>CALVPN010000031.1 GCA_944351375.1 uncultured Bacilli bacterium
TTATAATTTAATTTATGAGGATGGTGTTTTTTGTGAAAACAAATAAAGTTTTGGTTGCTTTTTTAGTTGTTGCTGTTATTATCATTATGTTTGGAATTATTTATATTTGTTATAGTCTATCAGATTTAAAAGAAGATAATAATGATGATAGTAACTATAACTATACGAATAACTATGATTCTTCAATATCTGATATAAAGAAGGATACATTTATTACAATGGCTCAACAGAGTGCTAGTGAAGTAAGACTTAATTTTATAAATGGAGATTATGATGTAATTGGTAATCCTAGTAATGGAGAATGTTTAGCTGTTTCTGTAAATTCAACTAGTATAGATTCTACAAGTTCATTTGATTCTCCTATTTCAAATGATAGTTATGTAATTATTTATAATAAGTCTGGTAGTTATGAGTATTATATTCAAATGATTGATGAAGCAGGTAATGGTTTTGGCTTATATAGAGAATATGATCTTGAGGGTGATTTAGTTGTTAATAATAAGCAGGATATTCAAGTAATTAGTGAAGGCAGTAAGATTAATCTATATAGTGATGATGGAAACAATAGTTGTCTAGTCATGGGAATAGTTAATTAATTTAGGGGTGATTTTGTGAAGATAAATAAAGTTTTAGTAGTATTTGTAGTAATTTTCTTTTTAACAACGGTAGCAGGTGCTAGCTATTTTTGTTATGATAATTTCTTTAAAGTTGATAGTGAAACTAAAGATGATACTAGTGTAGAAGAAAATAGTACTGAAGAAAAAAATAATAAAGAGGAGACGTTAGATGTTAATAGTAGGTTAGTACAATCTTTATATAATAAAGTTGGACTTGTTGATGATTCTTCTAATAGATATGAGGCATATAGAAAAAGTGATAATATATTAGTGAGTGAAATGAGTGATGAAGATAAACTTGCTTTAGTTTATACTAATTTACTTTCTTATAGTTTTCAAACATTGCCTAATGAAAATTTAGACCAAGAGATTATTACTAATAATAGTAACTATAATTCTAATTATCAACTATTACTTACTTCTTATGGACATATAAATTTTATTCCATTTTCTGATGTTGAATTAAAGTTTAAAGAATTATTTGGTCAGCATGAAACTTTTTCTAAAGATAGTATAATAAGAGAGGATTCGGATTCTTTACGTATTTATGTATATAATAATAATTTAAACGGTTATATTGAATATTCTAATGTTGGAGGAATTGAGGGACGTATAAGTTATAAAGGTCGTGTTGTTAGCGCGAAAAAAAGTGATAAAAATATAACTATTACAGAAGAAGTTACTGCAACATCACCTGAAGGAAGTCCTACAACTGTTGGTAATTATGTTTATACTTTTAATATAGATGATGATGGTATGTATTCTTTTGTATCAAGAATAAAAGAGTAGTGATTAGATTTTCATTACTCTTTTACTTTTAAGGCTCCCTTTTCACATCTATTACCCCAGTAGTCTAAGATCTTATTATCTTTTTTTACTACTATTATCTCACAGTGATTAGGACAACCTTTACATTCTATACCTGTTGTTTCAAAGTTAGCATCCTTTACTTTAAAATTAAATTCTTTCTTAATACCTGTTTTTCTTGCAAGGATGGCACTACCTATCGCTCCCATTAAATGACCATTTTCATCTACGATAATATCTTCTTTTAATAAATCTTCAAAAGCCTTCTTTACACCAATATTTTTTGATACTCCACCTTGAAATATTATAGGCCCTTGTATCTTTTTACCTTTACCTACATTGTTAAGATAATTAGATGCTACACTGTAACAAAGTCCTGCAATGATATCATTTCTTTTGTAACCCATTTGTATTTTATGAACTAAGTCAGATTCTGCAAAGACTGTACATCTTGCTGCTATATTTGTAGGATTTTTACTAGTTAGAGCAATCTTACCAAAGTCTTCTACATCAAGTCCTAATCTTTTAGCTTGACTAGATAGAAAACTTCCTGTTCCTGCTGCACATAATGTATTCATAGCATAGTCTGTGACTATTCCATTATCTAAGAGAATTATCTTAGAGTCTTGACCTCCTATTTCTAGGATAGTTTTTATATCAGGATACTTTGATAGAGTTCCAATAGCATGGGCAGTTATTTCATTTTTTATACTGGTTGCTCCTAGCATTGTTCCTATAAGTTTTCTAGCAGAACCTGTAGTACCAATTGATGTTACTTTTATATCTTTATCTATTTGTTCTTCTAAATTCTTTAAAACTCTTTTTACTGCTTTAATAGGATTACCTTCTGTCCATAGATAAGTAGAAGCTAGTATATTATTATCATTATCAAGTATTACTCCTTTTGTAGAAATAGAACCTATATCAATTCCTAGACTTGCTTCCATTTTCTTCCTCCTTCTTAAGTTTTAATAAATCATAAAAAGCTTCTATTCTCGTATTTAGTCCTTCAACTCCTGTTTGCTCATCAAAAGATAAGAATATAATAGGCATATTATTATCTTTGGCAATATTCATTATGATTGGCATAGCGCCTATTTCAGGGGTACAACCTGTAGGTTTTGTATGAATAATACCATCATATTTATGTTTTTTTAACCAGTAGACTCTATACACGTTATCAAGTCCATCTGCTCCTAGGGTATATTTACAGTATTTTCTTACTTTAAATTTCATAAACCATGTCATTAACTTCTTTTGCCAAAGTAGATAACTTAAATTGGTAAATCTTTTTATTTCTATGTTGAAAGATGCTAATAACTTTTCTAATTCATAGGTAGCGAATGGTTCCATTGCTGTATATAATTCGCCAATAATACCTACTTTTAAAGTGTCTTTTGGTTTATCTATTTCTATCTTTTTTAACTCTTTTTTTATTTTTTGATATAGTCTTGTTAACTTTATAATACTGTTTTCCTCATTTGCTTTCTTAATAAAATTATCTTTAATATTTTTGAAACTGTCTTTTTCTTTTTCAAAGCCAACTCTTTTTCTTATAAAAATATCTATTTTATCTAAATAGTAAATATATAGAAGAGTACTTATTATTTCTTTTATAAGCTTTCTTTTTGTTAAGTAGGGATTTAGTTTTAACATCGTTTTATAAAGTTCAGAGAATCTAGCATGATCTTTTTCTATAATTTGATACATTGTAAAATTATATCCTAAATCTTTAAGGATAGTTTCTTGAACTTCAGCATAATATCTATATCTGCAGCCACCACCTGCTTGAAAAAGTACAGTTGCCCCTTTATCTAAAGCTTCTATAAAATTACCTAAATTGTATTTAAAAGGAACACATACTGTATCTGGAGAATTTTTAGATCCTAGGGCAATAGTTTTCTTTGTTATTTTAGGCATTTCTATTACTTTTAGATGGGTTGTATTAGTTATTAATTTTCTGATTGGGTTAAAATAATTACCAAGCTGAGGGAATGCTACTAACTGTTTCATAAATGTATTCCTCCTTTTAACATATCAAGAAAACTCTCTAACCTTGTAATAACGGCAGTATTATTAGTTAAGTCTTCAAAAGTTAATAAAAGAATAGGGTGTTTCTTTCTTTTCCTTAAAAGCATTTCATTAGAAAGTGAATCTGGTCCACAAGGAAAGGCTGTTAAAATAATGGTGCCATCTACTTTATCTTTGAAGTAGTTAAATGCTGCTAGATGTTCTTTATTCATGGTAAAATGTATTTTAGTAGATATTTTGTTACAGTTAAATTCAATTAAATCTCTTGGTACTTGATAACTATAAATAAGTGAAATATTATTTTTTTCTAAATAGTTAGTTATACTTTTGCCTATTAAATTATCATTTAAAATATAGGGATGTCCTAATAAAAGAATTTTTGTCTTGTTACTTCTTAATTCCTTTTTAGCTTTATTTTCTTCGGCTTTGTAATGATTTCTTTCAACTTCTTTAGCTTTATTATATGCTTCTAAAGATTCTATAATACTAAAGCCTAAATCTTTTCCTATCTTTATAATAGCATTTTTTTCACTATGATGATGCTTTAAATCAATATTATAATTTAATATTTTTAAATCAGGAAAAGTGTTTCTTACTAAATCATATAAAGCATTAAAGTTAGTACATACTTGTTCTGTTTTAACTAAAGAATATATCCTAGGTACTAAAATATAATCACATTTATCTTTTAATTCTTCTATATGACCTAGATATATTTTTAAAGCAAGACAAGATTCATCAATACTTTTTTCTTTACCTAGTATTAGAGTTTTGGCAGTAGTATCGTTACTTTCAATAACTTCTACTTTTAATTCATTAAAAAATGCTTTCCAAAGATTAGCATAGTAATAATATAGTAATGCTTTAGGAAGTCCTATTTTCATAATAATCATACCTTTCTTTATAATCTATGAACTTAGGACTTAATTTATATTAATTTTTTTCGACATAAAATGAAATTTAGAAGAAATTATCTAATAATACTTAATTTTTAATTGTTTTATGATATAATTGTAAACGGAGGGAAGTTTATGAAAAAAGAAAATATTGAAAAAGTTAAGAGTGCAACTATAGTAGTTTTAGTTTTAATTATAGTATTTGGGGCTAGTTATTTTATGTCAGAATTACAAGAATGTGGTAATGGAGGAAGTACTACTACAAGTTCTGCTAATAATAGTAGTTCTAATGATAGTAGTGATATTTCAGAAGATGAACAAGGAGATTTAAATGAAATTGGTATTGATGAATATTTAGATCTTAAGAAAGATAGTGAGGCTTCAATAATTTATGTTGCTAGACCTACATGTCATTATTGTCAAGAAATGGAACCTATTGTTAAAAATATAGTTTATGAGTATGGTGTTACTGTTAATTATTTAAATACTGATGAGTTAGATGATGAAGGACAGGCTGAATTTATAAAATCTGATGATTACTTTGAAGAAAAAGGTGGCTATGGTACACCAATGTTGATAATAGTTAAAGATGATGAGTTTGTTGATGTTTTAGAAGGATTGACTGACAAAGATACAGTAGTTAAGTTCTTTAAAGATAATGGACTTATTAATGAATAGAGGTATTTATGGATAATAAAAAGATATTAGAAGAACAGTTAGCTAGGTTTAAGAGTAAATATCCTTTAACTATTGGCTGGAGACTTAATAAAAATTCTAGAGTACTACTTGAACACTTACATGATGATGAAGTAATTAAATATGCTTTTTATGCTCAAAAAAATAAGAGCTCTTTAGATGTTACTAGTACAGGGATAATTGCTGTTACTAATAAGAGATTAGTAATTGCAAGAGATAGAGTTGTTATTGGTTATTTCTTTGATAGTATTACTGCTGATATGTTTAATGATTTAAAAGTGAGAAGTGGTATTATTTGGGGTAAAATTATTATTGATACAGTTAATGAACTTATTATTTTAACTAATATTAGTAAAAGTGCTTTACCTGAGATTGAAGAAGAAGTAACTAGTGCAATGTTAGAGTTAAAAGATGAGAGATGACTCTTGTCTTTTTTTGTGTTACTATAGATTAAGATGAGTTGGAAGATGATATTATTGATAATAAAGAAGAGGAAGTAATTAGTATGAAGGAAAAAGATTTAGTAATTATTTATTCTAAAGATAATGAAGCGATAGAAAAAGATTATAGTAAATGTATTTCTTGTGGATATTGTGTTAAGACTTGTCGTGATGAAGTTACAGTTGCTAGAATGTATGAGATAGATAAAAGTATTAAACCTATTTGTATAAACTGTGGACAATGTGTTAATATGTGTCCTACAGAAAGTATTCATGAGAAGTTTGATTATTTAAGATTAAAGAAATTATTAAAAGATAAAAGCATTGTAAAGACTGTTAGTATCGCTCCTGCTGTTAGAGTGGCAATAGGTGAAGAGTTTGGGGGAGACTTAGGAGAGAACTTGGAAGGAAGAGTTGTAACGGCTTTAAGAAAACTAGGTTTTGATTATGTCTTTGATATTACTTTTGGGGCTGATTTAACTATTATGGAAGAAGCGATGGAGTTAGTTAATCGTATTAAAAATAAAGGAACTCTACCAATGTTTACATCCTGTTGCCCTGCTTGGGGAAAGTATGCAGAAATCTTTTATCCTGAGTTTATTCCTAATCTATCTAGTTGTAAAAGTCCTATTACAATGCAATCTACTATGATTAAGACTTATTTTGCAGGCAAGAAAAAGATTAAGCCTGAAAATATTTTAAATGTTGTAATCGCTCCGTGTACGGCTAAGAAGAGCGAGATTAAAAGAGATGAAGTAAATAGATCAGGTGTTTCTGATACTGATTTTGTTTTAACTACTAGAGAGTTAGCCTTACTTTTAAAAGAAGAAGGTATTGATTTAATATCTTTAGAAGAAGGTACTTTTGATTCTCCTTTAGGAAAAGGTAGTAGTGCAGGGTTAATCTTTGGAAATAGTGGAGGAGTGTTGGAAGCTGCTCTTAGAACGGCATATTATTACTTAACAGGAGAAAATCTTAGTAAAGAAAAGTTAGTATTTAATGAAGTTAGAGGAATGGAAGGTATTAAAGAAGCTTCTATTATGATAGATGATTTAGAAATTAAAGTTGCAGTTCTTAACGGTATGAAAAATGCTAAAATATTATTAGATAAGATAAAAAGTGGGGAAGTCACTTATCATTTTGTAGAAGTAATGAACTGTTTAGGCGGCTGTATTGCAGGTGGAGGACAACCTAAGAGTACTTTACTTAATCTTGATAAAACTAAGCTTGCTAGAATGAATAGTATCTATAAGGAAGATGAAAAGGCAAAATTAAGATTTTGTCATGAAAATCCTGAGATAAAAGAAATATATAAAGACTTTTTAGAATATCCTAATAGTCCTAAAGCGAAAGGGTTACTTCATACTACTTATCAGGATAAATCTTATTTGTTGGGAGGTAAGAGCCATGAATGAAGAAGATATTAAGAAAAAAACTTTAGAATGTCTTTCTTGTGTTACTAAGCCTTGTCAAGTAGGCTGTCCATTAAATAATGATACAACTGGTTTTATAAAACTAGCTAGGGAAGGTAAGTATAAGGAAGCTTATGATTTGTTATTAGAGACAACAGTATTATCTTCTGTTTGTGGAAGAATTTGTCCTCATGAGAAGCAATGTCAAGGAATGTGTGTAAAAAGAGTATCTTTTAAATCTGTTAAAATTGGAGATATAGAAGCTTTTATTGGTGATATGGCTTTAAAGAATAATTGGTCTATCAGTAGTTTGTCTCTAAAGAATAAGAAAGTGGCTGTTGTAGGAGGAGGTCCATCTGGATTAACTTGTGCAGCATTCTTGAGAAAAAATGGTTATGCTGTTACTATTTATGAAAGACATAATTATTTAGGTGGTCTTTTATATCACGGTATACCTCTTTTTAGGCTAGATAAAACTTTATTAAGAAAAGTAATTGATAAGATTTTAGAGTTAGGTATTAATGTTAAGCTTAATCAAAGTATAGGCAAAGACTTTAGTTTAGAAGACTTAGAGAAAGAATATGATGCGGTGTTTTTAGGGTTTGGAGCGAATCTTTCTAGTAAGATGAATATACCTGGAGAAGATTTAAATGGTGTAATTGGTGGTAATGAGTTGCTAGAATCTAATAATCATCCTGATTATACTGGTAAAACTGTAGTAGTAAGTGGCGGTGGTAATGTTGCTATGGATGTTTCACGAACTATAAAAAGAAAAGGTGCTAAGAATGTATATGTTATTTATAGGAGGAGTGAAAAGGAAGCCCCTGCTGAAGAAAATGAGATTAAGGAAGCGAAAGATGAAAGAGTAGAGTTCTTATTTCAAAATAATATTCTTGGTATTTATGGAGAAAAAAATGTAGAGAAAATTGAAGTTATTAAGACAAAACTTGTAAAAAAAGAAGGAGACGATAGATTATCTCCTGTTAATATAGAAGGATCTAATTATTATCTTTCTTGCGATTATGTAGTTATGGCGATAGGAAGTCATCCTGAGGAATCTATTGTTAATTCTTTAGGATTAGAACTTGATAAAAGAGGAAGAATATTAATAGATAAAGATGGACATACTTCAAAAGAAAAAGTCTTTGCAGGGGGAGATTTAGCTGGTACTAAAGGTACAGTTGCCTTTGCTGCTAGAGCAGGGAGAGATGCAGCTTATGCAATTATGAAATATTTAAAGGATAAATAATTTAAAAGGGGCTGTCGAGAAATTAATTAATTGATTTCTTGACAGCCCCTTTCTCTGCTATTTTTTTGTTAAAAGTTTGTTACTTTTCGATACTTTTATGATATAATCTAATTAGATATTTAATAATGGAGGTGTGGTATGAGAATAATAGAGTTTTTTAAAAAGGTAATAGAGGTTAAAGATAATGATTTATCATTTCTAAATGTTGGTGATATTATTTGGGCAAAAAGATATAAGAATGATGAAGAGAAAAGTAGAATAAAAATGGGACATCAAGAGAGTCCTTATGTTATTATAAAAAAATCAAAAGGTAAGGTTTATGCTTTGCAATGTACTAGTAATCCTCACTGGGAGATTCAGTGGAAGATGGCTTATTATCCACTAGGTAAATTAAATTATGAGATGAAGAAAAACTCATTTATAAATTGTATGGTAGTATATGAATTAAAAGAAATACAGTTTGTAGAGATGATAGGTCATCTTAATGATGTTGACTTAAATCAATTGAAAAAACAATTATATATTTTAAAAAATAGTGATTTTAAAGTTAAACCTGATATAGAGGAAAAGTATTTAGCTTTTAAAATTGGTATTGGGGATGTAATTTTATATAATGGTAATAAATATTATATTGATTCTATTAAGGGTAGAAGTTATGAAGTTTATAGACTAAAAAAACATCCAAAAGTAAGTGATAGATTATTAATAGGTAATACTTATTATAGTTTTATATTTAGAAACATTGAAAAAATTAAGATAAGATCAAAATATGATTTGGTTGATACTTTTAATACTGGGGAAATTGAAATAATTAATAAATATAAAGAAAAGAATTTAAAACTTTTAGAGAAGAGAATGCCTAATTCACTTAGAGTTGGTTCACTTATTGATTATAAAAATAGAATGTTTTATGTATATGAAAAAAGAGATGATTGTGTTAATTGTTATGAAATATATTCTAATGAAGTTTTTGAAGAGGGTATGGCTGATATTTTAGTTAAGGGTGGTATTTATAAAACCTTCTTTGCAACTGTTACTATACCAATAGAAAAATTAGATGATAATGGTTATAAAATTAGAAGATGTGCCTGGGAAGAAGAGATAGAATATAATAAAACTCTTTTCTCTTTACCTAAAAAGAAAAGAGTTTATGCTAGAAGAAGGTTAGCGAATATTAAAGAAAAAGATATAGATGATTTTGTTTCTATGGTTATTTTAAAGGATTTAAATAATGGTAATTATTATTTAATTATTGATAGAAATGATAATGTTATTGAATTAGTTAATATTAATGATATAGGTGATACTTTCTATTTTGAGTTAGAAAAAAATCATTGTCCTTTTGAGTATTATAGAGTTATGTCAAAAGAAGAATATAATATGTATTTAAAGAAAATAAAAGATTTAAAAGAAATGTGTGCAGTGTTTAGTACTTGATATATACATTTCTTTTTTTGTAGTCATATGAATTCAATTATGATAGAATTAAATTAAGATAGAGGTGGGAGTTATGTGGATTTATGTTGTTATAGCAGTTATTGTTATAATTCTTGTTTATGCTATTATTTTATTTAATAGTTTTTCTAGTGTTGATGCTTATTATTCGATATATGATAAAACAATGGGACAATATAATAATTTACCTGATGAGGCTGGAGATTATGAGAAATATGCAATGAAATATGATATATCTGATAAGCATTTAGAAATACATAAATTTAAATATTCTTATAAATAAAATATTTTGTCTTAGGAAAATTTTTTCTAAAGTAGTAGAGGTGTTTATGAAAAGTAAGAGTTCTGTGTTTGGTTTAATTTTTACAATCGTCTGTAATGGTGCTATTGTATTATTATTTATAACTTGGCTTGCTACGATGTTTAATGTTAAACTTCCTGATAAAATTGATAAAAATTATTTTACTAATTATATGGAAGAAAAAGGTTGCCCTGTAATTAATATACAAGAAGAAAAAAATTATACAGGAATATCTGATTATTTAGTTACTGATAAAGAAAGTTGTCCTTATTTAATTAGTTATACAACTTTTAATGATGAAGATGTACTTTGGGATTTCTTCTCTAAAGGTCAAAGGGATGTTATGCAAAACAATACAAATGTTACAGGCAAAACTAGTGTTTCGATTAATTTGTTTTCAGAATATTATGAATATAATACGAGTGGAGATTATTACAAAGCAATAGTATATAATGATAATTCAGTCTTATATGCTTCAGCTGATAAACAATATAGAGATGATGTAAGAAATATATTTAAAGATTTACACTATCAATATGAAATAAATTTTAAAGAAATGGGAATTGCATGGTATTCACTATATGTAGTATTATTTATTTGCATTGTTAGTATGTGGGGGACATTAAAGAAAACAAGAAATAAAGGTTGGATTTCATTGATACCTTTCTACAATATAGGTTGTTTATCTAAAGATGTATTAGGATCTGCATGGTATTCGTTATTACTATTAGTTCCAATAGGAAATGTTATATTTATGTTTATGTTATATTATAATTTAGCGAAAGTATTTAATAAGAAAAGTTATTATTGTATTTTAATGATGTTTATTCCAACAGTTTTATGGCCTTTATTAGCATTTGATGATTCAGAGTATGATTCTAGTAGAGTGATGAAAAAATGAAGAAAAAAGAAAAGAAAAAATTAACAATAGATGAATATATTGATATTGCTAAGTGGGATATAGTTATATATGTAATTATATCTGTTATTGTACTTTTAATATCCTTATATATTGGTGTTAAATATAATTTTTATTATCATTTAATATTTATAGGTATAATTATAGTAATTAAAATTGGAGAACGAATAAATACGTATATTACTTTAAAAAAAATAAAATCTTATTTAGTTAATAATAATATTTTAGATAGAATTGGTAACATTGATTATTGGAATGAAAGATATTATTTTTTAACTGATAATTATATGATAATTAAACATGGTAAAGTAATTTATTCTTTTAAATATTCTGAAATAGAAAGAATATACAAAGAGAGTTATACTAGGTTAGGTAAGCATAGTTATGCACAAGAATATTTACATATTATAACAAGTGATAATGATTTTAAAATATTAATATATACTACTGTTTTAGTTGGTGAAGATTATAAAGATATTAATTCTTATTTAATAGAGAAGAATCCAAATATTAAGGTTGATAAAACTGTTAAAAATAAAAAAATGGATGTGTTTAGAATTGAAAAAAGATGATTAACGTTGTAAATTCAAGTGTATAAAAAAGTTTATTTTCATGATTAGAAGTAAGTATCAATTCTTACTTCTTTTGTTGTTAGTTGTCTATATTATCTAAAATATTAGAAAAAACAATAAATTATTAGGAAAT
>CALVPN010000032.1 GCA_944351375.1 uncultured Bacilli bacterium
GTAGTGCTACCATTTGAATAGTTGATTGAACTTATATTCCATTGTGTCACTAATTTAGTTGTATTCGCCTCATTATTTACAGACACTGCTCTCCATAACTTACCACTATACCAAATATAGTTATTAGGGTCTTCTCCAGTTATAAAGGTATCTGTTCCATCATCATAAGTTCCTCCATTAGGACCTGGATTATCTAACACTATATCTGCCACTGGTCCTTCTAATTTTGCTTCTTCAAATAAATGCCCATTACTTGGTAATGTTAAATCATTATAATCTAGTCCTACTTCTACTCCTAAGTTAATTGTTTTACTACTGCTAGTATTGTTACTTACTTTTATTATATAAGTATTGCTAGAACCACTTGTTCCACTCTTTTCTAAATTTACTCCCTTTGCTTCTGGAGGTATATTTATTCCATCACCTGTTTTATACCCTGCTGTTACACTACTAGCTAAAGTTCCTACATAATAGAAATTAAATCTTGCTGTCCTGTTATTTATATTATTTAAAGTTATAGTAAACTCTTTTGTAGTATTCGCAGGTATGCTTAATGTGGTACTTTTTGTTCCATCTACTAATAACTCATATGTTAAGTTACCTGTTACTATACTAATAGCATTATTCTTCTCTTTACTAACTGTAAACATAGCATATGAAAAATATCCACCAAGTATTAACACTGTTATTATAATCATTACAATCATATATATCTTGCTAAAACTTGTTTCTAATAGTAATTTCTTCATTATTCACGTCACCAACCTAGTTACTTTTATAATTAGTATGTACTTATTATTACTCTCCATACCTTATACTTAAATTATAAAACAAAATATAGGTGCAATGCAAGTATCTTATTTATAAGTAATAAAACAAGTGTCAAAAAAGACTCTATTCCATTATCTGAAAATGGTTACCAGAGTCTAAATAAAGTATTCCTTTCCTACCATCTAACTGAGGTAAGACTTCATTATAATAATTTAATCTTTCAAATTTAGTAATTGTCATATATACACTATTACCATCATCCATATAAAGTAAAAACCTATCTTTATCAAACTCATTTGGTACATAGTTTATTTCACTTATTTTTTCTCTTATACTTAAATCTATTCTTTTAAAATATTTAATGAAACTATCTAATTTATTCTTGGGTATCTCATTAATTAATCTAGGTATGGTATAAGGGATCTCTTCATCAAGGGTTATCTCTTTCTTATTTTCTAATACATATTTACCATTGTCTTCTCTTTTATATAAAATTTCATATTCATCTACATTAATCTCTATTACATGATAGAAACTCCTATTAATATCAACATTCTTAATAAGAGGATTTTCACTTATATTATTTTTCATAGTTAAATTTAAAGTCTTATAAAAACTAGGATAATTAGTAAGTCCTGCTAAATCTATTATTTCATCATCACTTAATACTTCATTACCAGTAATTATAATATTTTTAACTTTAGTATCAAGAATAAATAGACATGTAAAAACTATTATAGCGATTACTATAATAAATATTAAAAAAGGTAATAGTCTCAATTTTTTCTTCTTGATCACTTTTTTAGCCATATTTACTCCCAATTTACAAATTCTTGTTCTACTTTTAAATCAATTCCATAATGCTCTTTAACTGCATCTTTTACAAAGTTAATTAAATCATATATATCTTTAGCACTAGCATTGTTTTTATTAATTATAAAATTAGCATGGATAACACTAACCTCTGCTCCTCCTTTGGTAAGTCCTTTAAGTCCTAAATCTTCTATTAATTTACCAGCAGGATCAGCATTATCGGGATTTCTAAAAACACTACCTGCACTAGGATATGCCAAAGGTTGAGACTTAACTCGTCTTGCCCTTCTATCTTTGACAACTTCTTCTAAAGCATTTTTATCACCTTTTTGTAGACTTAAAGTTGCTTCTAGACAAATATAGTTAGGATGTCTTTGTAAGAAACTACTACGATAATGAAAATCCATCTCTTCATTAGTTAATGTTATAATCTTTAAATCATCTGTTAAGACTTTAACAGTTCTAGTAATATATCCCATATCACTTTTATAAGCTCCAGCATTCATATAAACAGCACCACCGACTGTACCTGGTATACCTGATGCGAACTCTAAGCCAGCAAGTCCTTTTTTAATAGACTCTCTTGCTACTTTCATTAAACTTGCTCCAGCACCACAAGTTACTTTAGTACCAAAAAACTCTATTTTATCAAACTCATCTAGATTAATTAAAACACCTTCATAAGTCTTATCACTAAATAATAAATTACTTCCATTACCAAGTATTTTATACTTAATATTGTATTTTTTTATTAACTTACATAGTAATACTAACTTATCAGTATTCTTAGGTATTATTATCGCTCTTACTAATCCTCCTACTTTATAAGTAGTATACTTACTGATAAAGACATCTTTTAAGACTTTACCAATATCATTTTTTTCTACTTCTTTTAAAAACTCCTTCATCCTACTCATCCCTAACTAACTTAATAATCTCTTCATATATTCTAGTTGCACTATCTGTTACCCCTCTTTTTAATAAAGCACTCCTCATGCTATTTAATTTTTTCTTATCATTAATAGTTTTATCTAATAGATTAACTAAACTATCTTTATTAAAGTCTTCCTCTTTAAGAATAATACAAGCCCCATCATCTTCTAAGCTCTTAGCATTTACGTACTGATGATTATTAGTAACATAAGGACTTGGAACCATGATAGCAGGTAGTCCTATACTAGTTATTTCTGCAATAGTTGAAGCCCCACTTCTAGTTACTATTAAATCTGCATCTTTCATTAAGCCTATTAAATTATTATAAAAAGGAACTATTTTTACATTACTACTTAATTTTATATCTTTATATTCATCATAATAATCCTTACCTGTTATTAATAAGACTTGATAATCTTTATTTTTAAATAGAGGTAATGTTTCTTTTAACTTCTTAGTCATTGTTAAAGAACCAAGTGAACCCATAACTATTATAATAAGGGCTTTATCTTTTTTAAAACCTAAGGTTGTTTTATCTATCTTTTCTATATCCTTTATCTGTTCACTACGAGGATTACCTGTATAAATAGTTTTATCATTAGGAAAATCTTTGATACTTTCTTTAAAAGATACTAAAACTTTATCTACATATCTTGATAGGAATTTATTAGAAACTCCTGGAATAGAATTTTGTTCATGAATAATAGTTTTTATTTTAAGTTTATGTGCCGCATATATAACAGGTGCAGAGATATAACCTCCAAAACCAATAACTATATCTGGTTTAAATTTAGTTAACTCTGCTTTAGCTTTAGACACTGCTTTTAAATATGTTCTCATAACATCTATATTTTTAAAGATATTCTTTCTATTTAAACCTTTCATCTCAATACCAATATAAGGTATCCCTTCTTTAGGTATAATATCTTTTTCCATTCTATTAGTTGTACCAATATAAAGAATTTCTACATTCTTATCTTTTTCCTTAAGCTTAGATATTAAAGCTAATGCTGGAAAAATATGGCCACCTGTACCTCCTGCTGTTATAACTACTTTCATTTTAGTCATCCTTCCTATTATAAGATATGTTAATAATTATTTATTGTACTTAAATATTAAACTTTCAAATTCATTTTTTACTTCTTCAAGTCTTTCTTCAGTAGATGCTTCAAATCTTGCTGTCAAGTTAGGTCCTGTATTACTAGCTCTTACACTTGCCCAAGAATCATCAAAAGTTACTCTAACTCCATCTATATTATTATAAGTATAACCTTTTTCTTTACAATAATCTTCTATCTTTTTAACTACATCAAACTTAATCTCATCAGTAGTTTTATATTTCATTTCAGGTGTCGAATAATATCTATTAATACCATCAAGTAACTCTTCTAAAGTCTCATTAGTATTAGATAGTATTTCAAGTAATCTTAACCCTGCATAAATACCACTATCAAAACCTAAAAATTTATCTCTAAAGTAAACATGACCAGATAGTTCTCCTCCAAAAGCTAAATCAAGTTCTTTAACTTTCGCTTTAGTATAAGAGTTACCTGTTCTGTAACAATAAGGTGTACCTCCTAGTTTAATTATTTCATCTTCTAGGCTCTTACTACATTTAACATCATAAAGAAATGTCTTATTACTTACTTTATTAATAATATCTCTAATGATAATAATCATATAATAATCTATTGGTATAAACATACCTTTATTAGAAATAACTCCTACTCTATCTCCATCACCATCAAAAGCAAGACCAACATCAAAGTTCTTTTCTAAAACTATCTCTTTTAATTCAGTTAAATTATCTTCAATAGAAGGATCTGGATGGTGATTAGGAAAACTACCATCACTTTCTCCATTAATAATAGTATAATCTACATTTACTCTTTTAAAAACGTCATTTAATAGTATAGATGTAGTACCATTACCAGGATCTAGTACTACTTTAACTTTTCTTTTACCAAAAGACAAATTATCTGTTAAAGCGGATAAATAATCTTCTTTTACATCTTTTCTAGTAATAGAACCTTCTCCATAATGGAAATTACCTTTCTTTATAAAGTCGTAGAAATCTTCTATTTCTTTTCCTTTAGCGTTATCATAATTAGAGAAAGCAAATTTAAAACCATTCTCATCTTTAGGATTATGACTTGCTGTTATCATAATACCTGAATCTATTTTTAAATTTATACAGGCAAAGTAATACATTGGTGTAGTAGAAATTCCAAGGTCAACAACATTAACCCCAGTATCTATTAACCCTTGTATTAAAGCTTGATGTAAATCAGGTGAAGATAATCTATTATCATGACCTACAACACAGCTATCTTTGCCAAGTTCATATAACTTGCTACCAAAACCTACACCTATAGTGTAAGCAGTATCTACATCAATATCAGTAGGAACAACTCCTCTAATATCATAACCTCTAAATATATATTTATTAATGTTTTCTTTTACTTTCATAACAATCCTTTCTTTAAAAATTATAACATGTTTTATATTTTAAATATTAATATTAATTTCATTTCTACATAACTTGACAGTTATTTCTTCTTATTTTTAGCACTATATCTTTTTAACTTACTAAGTGGACTATTATAATCATTAGATTTAATCCACGGAAAGGCATTTAACATATGTCTAACAAAGAAATTAGTCTTAATGTCACGCTTTTTAGTAAGCTCTTCTCTAATTAATTTTGTAAGTTCTGCTGTTACATCACGACTTTTAAATTTAATTGTCGATACTTTTACTTGGTATAAAGTCGTAATAGTAATAATTACATCTACTAAGAAAATAACCATTAGTGTAATAGAAACAATTCTAAGCACTAATATAGGAAGTTTATCTAACATAGATACAACAAAAGGATTAAGAACATATGTAAATATAACTCCTCCTACTCCAAATAGAAAAGCATTGCCTAAACATACTCTTCCTTCTAAGTTAAATTTTCTATCACTATAATCCCACCATCTTGCTTTAAATATCTTTTCTAAAACATAACTAGTTATATATTCAACTGTTGTACAAACAAAGGCACTCATAACAAAGACAGTAAGTAAATCAGATTTATATCTAATAATGAAGGATCCCATTAAAATACACGATACACCATATATTGGTAAATATGGTCCTAAAAAGAAGCCTCTATTTAAAACGAGTTTTTTCTCTCTAATAGAACAGTTAGTTATTTCAAGAATATATCCAAAGAAAGAATAAAAGATAAATAAAAGAAAAATATAACAAATCCTATCTAACATAATAACACCTATCCTATAAACATACCTATAAGGGCAATAATAACACCAGTAACTAATCCTATAATAGTAATTTTCTTATTAGTAGTTTTCTTTACTTTAGGATATAACTCAAAGATAATAATATATAAAAGCATACCTATAGTAAGTGCTAGTAAGGAACCTATTACAATATCACTTACCGTATTAATATTTAATAAGAAAAGTAATAACCCTCCTAAAAAGCTTGATATAAATAAGAAAATTATACAGAATAAATACTTACCTGTATTTTTATCACAATTTAAAGTAGTTGTAATAATTATTCCTAAAGGAATATTATGAAGCCCTACTCCTAAAGCCATCATTATCCCTAAATTAATATCATTAGCAGAAGTTAAATAAATAGCCATACCTTCTACAAAGTTATGAATGATTAAAGCAATTGTTGCAAGAACACCAATATGAACAATATTTTTCTTCTCTTCTTTTTTTGTCATCTTTGCATCTTCATGTTCAGGAACAAAATCATCTATTATTTTAAAGATTAATAATCCTAAACAAGTAAATAAAATAAATAGATAAATATGTTTAATACCTAAATGTTCTATAGTATGTCCTAATAAATCTACTAATATTAACATTGTTAGAATTGAAAGAGCAAAGGCAAAGATAAAGTCTAAGACCTTTTTTTGTTTCTTTAAAAAGAATGCTATTATAACTCCTATAATTATAAAGAATCCTAACAGGAAAGTTATAAATAAAGCAAGAGTATTATGCATAAGTTATCACTCCTCATCTATATCCATATACATATTTAATTCATCCTCCGTTGGAAAATCTTTTAATAAGTTATTAGGAAGCTCATTAAATATTTTATACTCACTAACTCCTACTGGTTTATTAATGTATTTTAAAGTATAGTCTACTATTTTATTGCTATTACTAGAACATAAAATAATACCTATAGATGGATTATCATTATCATCTTTTACTTGTTCATCTAAAGCAGTCAAATAAAATCCCATTTTGCTACCAAATTCAGGTTTGAACTTTCCTACTTTAAGTTCAACTGCAATATAACATTTTAATTTAATATGATAGAATAACAAATCTATATAAAAATCTTCATTATCCACAGTAATTTTATATTGATTGCCAACAAACGAAAAACCACTACCTAATTCTAATAAAACATTTTTTAAACGTTCTATCATTTTATTTTCAAGTTCTCTTTCTTTATAGTTTTCTGTTAATTCAATCAAATCAAAGACATAAGGTTCTTTCATAATGTTATTAGCAAGATCACTATTTTCTTTTAAAGTTAAATTAAAGTTATTGTGTTTAACATTTTCTACTTGTCTTTTATATAAATCAGTATCTATTTGATAAATTAGAATGTTTTTAGACCATCCTTCTTCTAAACATTTTTTCATATACCATTTACGAATAGTTTTATCTTTTACTTTTTGCATTAAAGTAATATTATGTTTCCATGGTAATTGTGCACCTAGGTGCACAAATTCAGCGTCATCTTTATATTCATTATAAAATGTTTTCATATACTTCAAATTACGAATAGAAAACCCTTTTAAATTAGGAAATGTATTTTTAAGTTCAATGGCAACATTATCAATAAATTTATTCCCCCACTTACTATTTTCTTCTAATGTTTTTCCTATTCTATAATAAAGATTAACTAAATTAGTATTAGCATTTACCATAATTTCTAACTGAGTATCTTTAACATCTTTTTTAATACCATCACATATTTCCTTAAATGATTTATCTAGCATAATTAGTTACCCCCTTAAAATATTACTGTTAAAATAACAATTATTGCTAGAATAATACGATAAATCATAAATAGTTTAAAGTCATGTTTTTTAAGATATTGTAGTAAGAATTTAATACAAATTAAACCAGTAACAAATGATACAACAATTCCTAAAATAAAGATAGCCCAATTTTCCATAATTAAAGAAACTGCTCCATCATCAAGTAATTGTAGAATACATGCTCCAAGAACAACTGGTGCTGATAAATAAAATGAAAACTTAGCTGAGGAATCTCTATCTACTTTTAAACATCTTGCACTAGCGATAGTTGTACCACTACGAGAAAAACCTGGTATTAGAGCAAAGACTTGAGAACAACCAATAATAATGGCATCTTTAAATGATATTTCTTTTGTATTCTTCTCTTCTTTACAGTTTTTATCTACTAAATAAATGATAACACCCATAACTATTAAGGCAGTAGCGATTAATAAGTAATTAGTCCTAATAGCATTTTCTATTGTCTCCTCAAATAAAACACCTACGATAGCGGCAGGGATAGTTGCAACTACTATTTGAAAGAATAATTTACCATCTTTATCTTTAACTCCTTTAGTAAAACCTTTTATAACCATATTTAAAAAGTCTTTAAAGAAGAATACTGCTATTGCTAACAAAGTACCTAAATGAAGTGCTAAGTCAAAGCATAAAGCTACTTTACTAGACATATCAGCACCTATTCCAAAAAGGTCTCTAAAAATAATTAAATGAGCACTACTTGAAATAGGCAAAAACTCTGCAATTCCCTGAATAATTCCTAAAATGATTGTATTAATAATATCTGTCATAATTAACCTCTTTTCTATTCATTAATTATATCATTAAAAAAGAAGAAATAAAAGGACTATAAGACCAACTAGACACTTATAAACAAATTTGTCTAAAAAGAAAAAGTATAGTCTAAACTATACTATTTCTCAAAACTAGCCATTATTACAGGCACAACATTCTTCTTACGAGATACACAATCTTGTAAGTACTCACCTTCACTCATATCTTTATCATAAGCCATATCCATTATATCTTTTGCTTTTCTATTAAATAGAACATAAGAACCGTTCTTAATTATATCTGTTATATATAAAGCAATTAATGAGTAATTATTACCTTCTGCTTCTCTATCAAGTGTATCAAGATATGAATCTATATCTTTCTTAATTTCATCAAAATTAGTAGTAAAGAATTGCCCTATACCTAAAGTCTTATCATCTACAGTATAGAGTTTAAAGTCATTATATAGTACATCTTCATGACTCATACCATCAAGTGATGTACCTGCTTTTATTAAATTAAGACCATATTCTTCATAATTAACTTCTGCTATACTAGATAACTCCATAACTGCTTTTCTATCTAATTCTGTAGTTGTAGGTGATTTAAGTATTAAAGTATCTGATAAAATTCCTGATAACATCATCCCTGCTATTTCTTTAGGTATTTCTACTTTTCTTTCTTTATATAAAGAATATATAATTGTATTGCTTGAACCTACAGCCATATTTCTAAAGTTAATAGGACTAGTAGTAGATAGACTACTTAGGTTGTGATGATCAACCACTTCAACAATCTCTGCTTCATCTAAACCTTCAGCACTCTGTTTAGCTTCATTATGGTCTACTAATATTACTTTCTTAGGATTTTTAGAATCTAAATCAGTAATTCTTAAAAGTCCTAAACATTTACCAGTTTTAGAATTAATAACTGGATAATTTGTATGTCTTAATTTCTTATTAACATCTAATATATCATCAACATAACTATTTTCATCAAAGTAAACTGCATCTTTAGTAGTTCTTTCCATTATTCTTATATAATTAGATAAACTAATTAGCTTAGCTATATGATAAGTATCGTAACTACTTCTAATGATATTAACTCCATTTTCTTTTGCAAGCTCAATATGTTCATCTTTAATTTCACTAAACCCTGATAGAATAATCATCTTAACTTTAGAGTTAACTGCATATTCTATAACACTATGTCTATCACCAACTATTAAAATATCATTGTTAGTAAGACTAACAGTATTAATAAAGGTTGTACTACGATATGATGCTGCTAGTATATTACCAACAATTTCTTCATCTGCTCTATTCACTTCTTCAGCATTTAAAACATTAAGTAAATTATCATAACTAGTTTCAAGTTTCTCTACTTTAGTATCAATAAAAGCATGGGCTAAGTCTTTAATTGTCACTATTCCTTTAAATTTATTTTTATCATCAACAATTGGTACACCAGTTAAACCCTCATTTAACATATAAATATAACTATCAAAGATAGATTTCTTTTCATTTAAGAAATATCCTTTATGATAGTTAACATCTTTAAGTTGTAATTTAACATCATTTAAGTAAGCAGGTTCTTTTACTTTAAAGTATTTTAGCGCATATTTAGTCTCTTTATTAATAGCGCTAAGTACACGAGGTTCTACATTAAAACCTAATTGTTTTTTTAAATAAGAATAACTTATCGCTGCACTAACTGAATCTGTATCAGGTTTACGATGTCCAAAAACATATATTTTTTCCATATTACTCCTTCTTTCTACCAGTAGATTATATCATATTTTCTTTATATTGCAAAGGATTAAATAGGATTAACATGAATTACTGTTAAATAAATTTCATCAAACTTTTCAAGTTCTCGCTCTATTTTATTTGCAATATCATGAGATTCATATGTTGACATATTACCATCTACAAAGATAGTAAATGATATTTGATATTTATAACCTACTGGTGTGGCATTAAAATGAGTCATTTTCTTTACTTCACTATATTTCTTAACTACTTCTAAAACTTTATCTTTAGTATCATTATCTATGGCTTTATCCATTAAGACATCGTAACTTTCTTTAAAGATCTTAAGGCCACTGATCAGAATCCATAAGGCAATTAAAACTCCAACCAAACCATCTACAAAATATATACCAAAGCTAGTTAGTATAATTGCTAATAAGTTAATACTAGTAACAATAGCATCATATAAATGGTCTTTTGAGTTAGCCTTCAAAAGTAAACTATTTAGACTTTTAGAAAGTTTATTAGTATAGAAATATAAAGATAATTTAATTATTATAGTAATAATACAAACTACTATTAACATATATGAGAAAGTATAATCGCTTTTAACAAATATGGATTCTAGTGAGTCTTTAAATAGAGTAACTGCTACTACAATAATAACAATGCTTATTAAAAGCGAATAAATATATTCTGCTTTACCATGACCAAGATTATGATCATCATCGCTTGGTTTACTTGCTATTTTATTACCTATTAAAGTCATAAGAGATGAAAAAATATCTCCTAAACTATTAATAGCATCGGCCATCATCGCTTGACTAGATGTAAAGAAGGAAGCTATAAATTTAATTACAAATAAAAATAAATTAAAAAATATTCCTAAAAAACTTGCTATTTTAGTAGTTTTAAATCTTTGCATAA
>CALVPN010000033.1 GCA_944351375.1 uncultured Bacilli bacterium
TAAAGGAGAAAAGAAAAAATGAACAATAGTTACAATTTATTAATGACAAGAAGAATCAATATGATTAAACAAGATTTAAATGAGGAAGATATAAGGAAGTTTAATCTTAGTATCGGTACTATTAAAAGAAAGAAGAAAAGAAAGCTAAGTACTAGAGAATTAGATGACCTAAAGTATATTATTAAAGATTTACAAAGAATACCTGAAGATGAAAGATTCCAGGACTATATCTTAAGACATTTAAAAGTATTTTTAATATATGGAAATGTAAAACGAATAGATAAAAATACTATTGTCTTAGATTTAACAAATGGTGAAGAAACTTCTATATTACAAATAACAGTTAATAAAAATTATATTACATCTACTTTAAAAGGTAATAACTGTAAAGAAGAAGCTATTTGGAAATCATTAGATATTGATGATTACTATACAAAATATCAAAGAAAAGAAACAGATGTTTATACCAACAGAAACACAAGTCTTTATCAAACAAATATAACTGAAGAATTCAATGGTTTTCATAATAATCAAGAAATAGTAACAAGATTAACTTCTGAACATGATAATTATACAAAAGATAACTTAACAGAAGAAATCAGTAGAAAAGACTTTGAAAAAGATAATTACAAAGAAGTAACTAACTATTTTAGACAAGATGGATTTATTGTAAAAAAATATAAAAGAACATACAGAAATAAAAGTATTGGAGATGTATTAAACTCTAAACAATATCAAATTAGTAAAGACTATCATACAAATGAAAAATATCTAAAACAAGTTGGTTATTATAAAGATTTTGACAGTAAATTATATAATTCATTCTTAAGAGGAAAATGTAATGTAAAAACTCTTTATAAGTAATTTGGAGGAAGTATGAAGAATATAGAAATTAAAAAAACTTTAAAAAGACTAATCGCTATGGGGGCACTTTCTTTTGTACTAGTAACAACAGGTTGTTCTAATAAAGAAAACAATGCCGAACCAACTAAAGAAGTAACAACAGAAGTAGAAAACAATAATGAACAAGAAGCTACAGACAATACTAATGAAGAAACTTTTGATAATTTTGCTAGTGAAAGAGAAGAAATTGATAGTTTAATCTATACGGAAAACTTCGAAAAAGTTGATGAAGTATGGGGAGATTATTTTATCGATGCTATAGACTTTATATTTTATGGAAAAGAATATAAAGATACTAAATTTGCTGATTTAAATCCGGAAGCACAGGCAAAGTGTATTGAAGAACTTATTAATACTAAAAACAAAATAGAAAGCATAAATCCTAATTGGCAAGAAGATATTGAAAATATAAAAGGTAGTGCCATAGAAGCATACTATAATATTTTAGAAAAAATTGAACAACTTATCGGAACAGAAAATTATAATAATATCGGAGACTTAATAAACAGTGGAAAAGATGGCTTAAAAAATATAGGAAATGATATAGGAGATTCGCTTAATAATTGGTACCAAGGATATAAAAATAATCGCAAATAGTGAATTATGTAAAGTAATCACTATTTTTTCTTGTAAATTGACATTACTTAGATTATAATGTTAATAAGAGTAAAGGATGATATGTATGGATAAACATGTTAGAATTATAACTGTAATCGCTCTTTCCTTACTTGGTGTTCTTTCTATTGCATCAGGAATAATGTATAATTCATTGCAAGCGAATAATGTAGAAGAAAAAGTATTAGTTATAGTAGAACAAAAACAAGTAAGTAAAGAAAATGACATTGACATAAAATTAAAAAATTTAACTATTGAAGTTAATACCCCTTTAAGTGTTAAAATAATTGACTATTTAGATAGTGCTGTTTCAGATGAAGTTCTTGCAAATCTAAAACTTGACACAAGTTGTGTTAATGTTACTGAACCTGGAACATATAATTACACAGTAACATATAAAAAGAAAGTTTATCAAGGTATCATTGTTGTAAAAGAAAAAGAAGTAAACACAAATATTTTACAAAGTATAACTTTAAAAACTGTAAATATAAATGTAGGTACTGCTTTACCAACTGATGTAAGTAACTATGTAATAGAGCCACTTACTGATGATATAAAAGCAACTATGTTAATTGATCTTAGCAAAGCTAATGTAAACAAAGCAGGTAGTTATCAATATACAATTACCTATAATAATAGCATTTATACAGGTACTATTGTAGTAACTGAAACACAACCTACTTTATCTACTGATATCAAAGATAAACCTACTACAAATCCTCCAGAACAAACAGAACCAACTACTCCTAAAGAAGAACAAAACAATACAGAAACAAATTAAAACTTCCTCAAAAAGGAAGTTTTTTTATAACATATTTTTCTTCTTTAAGATAAGAGCAACTATTAACGATAAGAGAAGTGATAATAAAAGTAACAAAACAAAAGCATAAGGATTATCAGCAAACTTACCAAAAGTAACATTCATTCCCATAAAAGAAGCAACCATTGTAGGAATTGAAAATACTATTGTAATACCTGCTAAAAATTTCATAATAGTATTAAGATTATTAGAAATAATAGTAGCAACAGTATCAGTAGTACTAGATAAAATTCCTCTATATAAATCAGCCATTTCTATCGCCTGGTTATTTTCAATAATTGCATCCTCAAGTAAATCTTCATCTTCTTCATATAACTCTATTACATTACCTTTTAATATCTTATCAAGAACAACTCCATTACTCTTTAAAGCTGTAATTATATAAGTCAAACTATTCTCAATAGAAAGTAAATTTAATAGTTCTTGATTTTTTGTAGCATTTAAAATATTAGATTCAGCTACCTCTATTTTATTATCTATTTCTCTTAACATCTTTAAATAAAGTAGTGCAAGTTTATATATCATCTGGATTATAAATCTACTTTTCTTATAAGTATAAAACTCTTTAACCTTACCTTTAGTAAACTCATCAATAATACTATATTTTTGTAAACACACTGTTACAATATAATCATTCCTAACAACTAAAATACCTATAGGTAGTGTTGTAATAGTTTTAATTTTATTCTTAATCTCATAAACAGGCACATCTAAAAGAAGCATCTTAACACCATCTTCTTCATCAATACGAGGTTTCTCATCATCATCGATTATACTCATAATAAAGTTCTTCTTAATACCAAGAGCATTAACAACATTATCTATTTCCGTCTCAGTAGGATTAACTAAGTTAACCCAACTACCTACTTCATATGTATCTATTCTACTAAATTCTCCACTAGTAACATCAGTATTATATATTTTTAACATAAAATCACTGCCTTTCTAAAATAACCCCTTTATCTCTCCATCTACTAAATCAATATTCTCATAATTAGGCTTTTTAGGGAGACCTGGCATTGTATAAATCTTACCAGAAAGTACTGTAATAAATCCTGCTCCCCTATTTATAATTAAATCTCTTACATGAAGTATATTATCTTTAGGATAACCTAATAGCTTAGGATTATCACTTATCGAATATTGTGTCTTCGCTACACAAATTGGAAGGTAAGATAGGCCTAACTTATCTATATGTTTTAACTTTTCTTCGGCTTTTTCACTATACTCTACATAATTAGAGTTATAAACAAGATTATTAAGTTTACTAATTTTATCTCTTATATTATCATTTTTATCAACTAAAGGTTTAAAGTTATTAAACGATTCACAAGACTTAATAACAAGATTAGCAAGGTCTATCGCTCCTCCGCCTCCCTCACTATAAGCATCACTAACTTCACAAGGATAACCTAGATTACTAACATATTCTTTTATATAATTAATATCCTCATTACTATCATCACTAAATTTATTGATACAAACAACTATAGGTACATTATAGTTCTTTAAATGATTAAGATGAGCATCTATATTACATATACCTTTTTCTAATGAATCATTACCATTATATTTTAAAGCTCTAACAGTAACAACTAAAACGATAGTCGAAGGAGTAATAGAAGCGGTAGGGCATACTATATTAAGGAACTTCTCAGCTCCTAAATCACTACCAAAACCAGCTTCTGTAATAACATAGGAAGATAAACTTCTAGCAAGTTTTATAGAAGTAACACTACTACAACCATGAGCAATATTGGCAAAAGGTCCACCATGAATAATAGCAGGAGTTCCTTCTAAAGTCTGTACTAAATTAGGTTTAAAGGAATCCTTTAAAAGAACAGTTAAAGCTCCTTCTAATTTTAAATCTTTAACATAAATAGGTTCATTTTTACTATTAAAACCAACAATTATTTTAGATAATCTACTTCTTAAATCATCTATATCAGTAGCAAGACAAAATAAAGTCATAACTTCACTAGCTGATGTTATATTAAAGTGATCCACATATTCTCCACTCTTACATTCTAGCTTAACATCTCTTAAACTTCTATCATTAACATCTAAACAACGATTAAAAGTTACTGTTTTAATATCTAAATCATTTCCCTGTTCAATATGATTATAAATCGCTGCACTAATCAAATTATTAGCAGAAGTTATTGCATGAAAATCTCCTGTAAAATGTAAATTGATATCTTCCATTGGAACAACCTGACTATATCCTCCTCCAGTCGCTCCTCCCTTAATACCAAAAACAGGGCCCAAAGAAGGTTCTCTTAAAGCTAAACAGACATTTTTATCAAGTTTATTAAAAGCATCAGCAAGACCAATACTAACAGTAGTCTTACCTTCCCCATAAGGAGTAGGATTAATTGCTGTTACCAAAATAACTTTACCATTTTTATCTCCTTTACTTTTAATAATCTTAGCCTTATTCTTACCATACATTTCAATATCATCTAAAGAAAGATTTAATTTACTTGCTATTGTCTCAATATTTTTAAGTTCTACACTATGTGCAATATCTAAATCAGTCATTAAATCACCTCTCAAACTATCTATATTATATGCTAATAAAAGGAAAAAAACTAGTCTAAACTAGCTCTTATTATTAAATATACTTATATATTATTTTTAACAACATCATAAATCTCACTACTTATCTCATCAATACTACGAAGTTTACCTTCCTTACTACATTCTATTATTTTAAAATTATATTTGTCCGCTACATATAAACTATTATCATAAACTTTATCTAAAAAGACATTATCTTTTTCATTAATATCTCCTTCTACTCCATCATAATCTCTATTCTTTCTAAGAGTATTAGCAAAGTCTTTATCTAATTTTAAAAATATAACCAAATCAGGTTTTTTAAGCCCAAGTCTATTATATTCATAATCTGTTATATAATCTAAAAATTCATCTTTTTCTTTACTATCAAATAAAGATCCCTGATAAATCAAATTAGATGTCGTATATCTATCTAATAAAACTATCTTACCATCTTCTAAAGCTTCTTTTAATTCATTATGATAAGCATAAAATCTATCTACGGCATAAAAACTACTAATTGCATAAGGACCTATTTCTTCTCTCTTACCTAAATTTCCTTTTAAATATTCTTCAACTAAACTTGCTCCTACACTACCATAACTAGGAAAGTGATGATAAATTACTTCCTTACCATCATCAATTAATTTATTAAATAATTCTTTAACTTGTGTAGTTTTCCCTACACCATCACTAACACCCTCAATTACAATTAATTTTCCCATCGCTTCTACCTCCCAATTTTATTATAAATGAAAAAAATTAAAATTTATATATTTTTTCTAAATTCAAGGTAATTAACTCTCAAAAATTTAAAATTACTACATAGATTTTATAAAAGCAAAAGAAAAAGTCTTTAAATTTTAAATTTTGTATATTTGCATGAAAAAAACAATCATGCTAGAGTAAGCCTCGTTAAGAAAAAGGAGGAAATTTATGAAAAAAACATTATTATTCTTAACTATAAGTTTTATTTATTTACTAGGTACTGTTTCTGTAAATGCAAGTAGTGACAGTTTCTATGAAGCTGAATACATAGATAATATTTATATGGTTAGATATGATAGAACAACACAAACCAAATATTATCAAAAAGCAAGAGTCTACAAAAGAACTAGTGATGGTAAACTAGCTTACTGTCTACAACCATTTACTAAATTTAATCCTAATGATAATACATATGAAACAGTAGGTTCCCTACCTGATATTAGTAGTGAAACATTAAAAAGAATAAATGATATTATCGGTTTTGGATATGGATATAAAAATCATACTGATTTAAAATGGTATGCCATTACTCAACTGATGATTTGGCAAGCGGTTGAACCTAACAATGACTTTTATTTTACTGACACTCTAAATGGTAACAGAATAAATCCATATGATGCAGAAATAGCAGAAATTAATAACTTAATAACAGAAAGTCACATATTACCAAGTTTTAGTAATCAAACATTTTATGGGATAGTTAATAAACCTATAAATATTGTTGATACAAATAACACTTTTATATACTATCGTGTAATACCTATTGATAATTTTGAATTTGAAAAGATCAATAGTAGTTTAACAGTTAATTCACCAAAAGAAGGTTGTTATGAGTTACCTTATATAAGATACTTTGGTAGTGGTGATCCCGTATTATTTTATTATAATCCCAATAGTCAACACTTAGCGACTGTAGGTAAACCTAATAATATAGAATCTAAAGTAACATTTTGTTTTAAAGAGCTAAACTTAAAAATTAAAAAAATTGACAAAGACACAGGAACAATAGAAAGCACTGGCGAAGCATCTTTAAAAGATACTATATTCACTCTCTATAATGAAAAAATGGAAAAAATAACAGATTTGACATTAGATGAGAATATGGAAGCTAAAGTAAGTAGTAATGAATTTGATCTAAACTATGGGAAGTATTACTTAAAAGAAACTAAACCAGGGACTGGTTATTTACCTAATGATAAGGTATATGAAATTAACTTTACTACTGATAATACTGATATAGAATTAATAGTTGAAAATAAAGTTATAGAAAAAGAGATAATCATTAAGAAATTATATGGTGATGGTAAACTTATGTTAGCAGAACCAGGTATTACTTTTGATATCTACGACAAAGATGGAAATTTAGTAAAAAGTATAACTACAGATCAAAGCGGTCTTGCTAAAATAACTCTACCTTATGGTCATTATAAAATTGTTCAATCAAACACCACTGAAGGATATACAATGATAAAACCATTTACTATTTTTATAAATGATATCAACAAAGATTATTACTATACAATTAATGACTATAAAATACCAGAAAAAACACCTGAAGCAACAATTTCCATAGAAGTACCAAATACAAGTACAGAAGAAAACAACTACCACTTATTAAGTTTAATCCTACCTACATATTTAATTGTTAAAAAAAAGTTTAGTTAGTATTTTATTACTAACAGTATATTTAGGTAGTTGTCTTTTAATATATAACATTGAAACAAGCAATAAAAGTATTAAAACTACCAAGATAGAAAATAATACTAATACTGCTAACTATATTAATACAAATAATAAGAAAATAGATAATAAAATAATAGGCACTTTAACAATAGATAAAATAAACTTATCTAATAATATTTATAATATTAAAAGTTCTCATAATAATGTAGAAGAAAATGTTACCATTCTTAATGATGATGAAAACCTTATAGTCTTAGCAGCCCATTCAGGACCTGGATATATCGCTTATTTTGATGATTTAGATAAACTAAGTTTAAATGATATTATCAATCTAACTTATAAAAATAAAAAATTAATATATAAGATAACAAACATAGAAGAACAAGCTAAAGATGGAACTATAGAAATAAATAAAACTAATACGAAAAGATTAATACTAACTACTTGCAGTAAAAAAGATAAAACAAAGCAGTTAGTAATAACAGCAGAAAAAATAGATGCCTAAAACATCTATTTTTTAATTATTAACTCATTATCAACTACATCAAAAGTAACAGTCTCTCCATATTTTATAGTACCTTTAATTAATTCATGAGCAAGCAAACTTTCTATAGTTTTACTAACCTCACGTTTTAAAGGTCTAGCACCATAATTAACATCATAACCAGCATCAACCAAATAATCTTTCGCTTCACGAGTTAATTTAATATGAATATCATTCATACTTAAACGATTTTCAATATCAGAAACAATCTTATCAAGAATCTCGTAAATAACTTCTTTAGTAAGAGGCTTAAAGATAATTACTTCATCTATACGGTTAATGAATTCAGGTCTAAAGTGACTTCTTACTTCATCCATTACTTTACTAGTATCACTGTTTAGTATGTATTCACTACCTAAATTAGATGTCATAATAATAATAGTATTTTTAAAATCAACAGTTCTACCATTAGAATCAGTAATTCTACCATCATCTAGTATTTGTAGTAAAAGATTTAATACTTCAGGATGAGCTTTCTCAATCTCATCAAATAAAACTATACTATATGGATTACGTCTAACTGCCTCAGTAAGTTGTCCTCCTTCTTCATATCCAACATATCCTGGAGGAGAACCTATTAAACGACTAACACTAAACTTCTCCATATATTCACTCATATCAATACGAACCATATGCTTCTCATCGTCAAAAAGTTCATAAGCAAGAGTTCTAGCCACTTCAGTTTTACCAACACCAGTAGGACCTAAAAATATAAATGAACCAATAGGTCTATTAGGATCTTTTATTCCACTACGAGACTTAATTATCGCTTCACTAACTAAATGTAGCGCTTCATCTTGTCCCATAACACGATTTTTCATACTGTTCTCTAAATTAAGAAGTTTATCTTTCTCACTACTAACTAATTTACTCAAAGGAATATTAGTCATCTTAGAAATAACACTAGCAATATCTTCTTCAGTAACATTATCACTAAGTAATTTCATCTCATCACGACTCTTTAGTTCTTCAAGTTCTTTTTCTAGTCTAGGAATAGTACCATGTTGTAGTTTAGCTGCACTCTCTAAATCATATTTATTTTCAGCTTGCTCTAACTCAAAACGTGCTTTTTCAATTTCTTTCTTCTTACTCTGAATCTTATCATTAAGACCTTTCTCTTCCTCCCAAGCCTCTTTATATTCTTTTTCTCTTTTCCTTAACTCACAAAGTTCTTTATCTATCTCATCTTTGCGTTTCATAGATAACTGATCTTTTTCTTTCTTAATCGCTTGTCTTTCAATCTCAAGTCTCATAATCTTACGAGTTAATGAATCAAGAGCATTAGGAACAGAATCCATTTGCACTCTAATAGTTGCACAAGCTTCATCAATTAAATCTATCGCTTTATCTGGTAAATATCTATCAGTAATATAACGATTAGAAAGTGTAGCTGCTGCAACTAAAGCTTTATCATGAATAGTAACTCCATGGTGTATTTCAAAACGTTCCTTTAAACCACGAAGTATAGTAATAGTATCTTCTACTGTAGGTTCGCTAACTTTAATCTTTTGAAAACGACGCTCAAGTGCCCCATCTTTTTCTATATATTTACGATACTCATTTAAAGTAGTCGCCCCAATTACATGGATTTCTCCACGAGCAAGCATAGGTTTTAAAATATTAGAAGTATCCATAGCCCCTTCCATATTACCAGAACCAACTATTGTATGAATTTCATCGATAAACATAATAATAGAGCCTTCACTCTTCTTAACCTCATTTAAAACATTTTTTAAACGTTCCTCAAACTCACCACGGTATTTAGCACCTGCAACAAGACTTGCCATATCCAACTCCCAAATAGTTTTATTTTTTAAACTAGCAGGAACATCCCCTCGTTCTATACGAAGAGCAAGACCTTCTACTATAGCAGTCTTACCAACACCAGGCTCACCAATTAAAACAGGATTATTTTTAGTACGACGAGATAAAACACGAGTTATGTTACGAATTTCCTCATCACGACCAATAACAGGATCAATCTTACCTGCTTTAACCGCTTCATTTATATTACGACCATATTTTTCTAAAACATTCTCATTTTCTTCATTTGGATTTTGATACATAATACATCTCTCCTTTCTAACACATACATATTATATAACAAAAGTTAGCACTTGTCAACAGTGAGTGCTAACTAGAAGAAAAAGGAAAGAACTAAATAATTTTAGCTCTTATATAAAAGTAGAAGTCATACTTTAATTTGTTCAATATAAACTACAATACATTAAAATCTTCCAGTAGCCCATTTAACCTTATTTGTTTCTGGATCTACTCTAGCATTAAGATAATTTCCATCTGAATTATGCCAAGAATAACCAATTTCATCATCACTTTTAGAATCAATAGTACCTTCTACTCCTCCAACTAATTCAACAAATTCAGAATATGATAATCCTTCATCACTATTAAGTTTTTCTTCAATTTCATCCCATTTAGAGAAATCAGCTTTATTAGGTACAGTATCCCAAGGATAATTGGCTGTGAATTTAACACTAACTGTTGTTTCATTAGTAACTACACTTGTAAAATAGTTAAACATAACTTCAATTGACGTATCATCTGTCAAATCCCATTCATAAATTTTGTAATCATCTGCACTACTTTTCTCTTTAGCCTCAAATCCCATAACTTTATTCATATCTTCAAGCTCACTATTAACATCTAATTTTTCCATACATTGGAAAACATCACCACATTTAGCTTTTGATTCAGCAGCAGTACTACTACCATTATTCCCCTCTTCTTTTGTTCCACATCCTGTAATAGTAAATAATACTGCAAACATACATATAATTATTAATAAACTTTTCTTCTTCATCTTTCCTCCTAATTTACAAAAATAACTTCTACACTTAACATTGTACCAAATTTCTGACGAAAAGTCTTTAGTTCTATCAAAAAATATATTGCAAAATAAAAAGTGTTGGTTTATTATAAATTCCGCTCAAAGAGTTTAAATAAATCCAACACACTTAATATTATACACAAAAATATTAATTTGAAAAGATTTATTTTCTCTCTTTGACAAAAATGAAGGGAGA
>CALVPN010000034.1 GCA_944351375.1 uncultured Bacilli bacterium
TTAACTGTTCCAAATACTCCATCTAGAACTTCTACTGTTAAAATAATGTTTTCATCATCATCTAAAGTAACATCCGCTAATTTCATATTAATTGGATCTACACTAACTTCTTCATCTTTAGTATATATAGCATAACCATCCATCTCCTCATCATAAAAAGCATAATGATTGGCATCAAGTTCAAAAGAAGTAGGAGTTATAGTTATATCCGGTCCATATATGTCTTTAACTGACTTCTCTAATTCCTTACTAGGAACAAAGTCAACAATCCCTTCACAACTATAACCATTAGTATCATCAGTAGTTTTAACTACATCACAGTTAATAGACTCATTCACTTCCATATTTTTATAACCATAATATAACATAACTTTAGGACTTAGAACATCTAAGGAATCAATGTCGTTGTAAGCAATTTTTTCGTATAGAGAATTAACTTCTTTATCTTTAACAGAAATACTATTATTGTCTTTTGGTCCTAATTTTTTATATACTAAAATACCTGCTCCAATTAATATTTCTATAACAATAATTATAATTACAACTTTTATCCAAGTGTTATTTTTCTTCAAAATAATCCCTCCTATATCTTTTTCTTCTTAATAAAGAACTTAGTATTATAAAATAAGAATATAGCCATTATCACAATGTATGCCCAAGCGATAATCGTATAAAGGATTCCATCTGTATAATTAGATACAATCGCTAAAATACTTTCAGGAATATAATTATCAATTACGGCAGCAAGGTCAGGAAGTCCAATATTATTTTTAATAAATGTTAATACTCTTAAAAAGATATCTACAATTCCTATAAAATAAACAAAACTTGAAAATCTCCTAAAATACATTATTACTACTAATATTAAAACAACTAATACCACTAAATCAATATACATAACCACAACTCCTTATTTTTCCGCGAAATATAAATTATACTGTTTTTCTCTACCCAAAGTAGTTTCATCGCCATGACCTGGATATAGAGCAATGGAATCATCATATTCTTTAATCTTTTTAATAGATTTATCCATCTCTTCACTACTTCCTGTAGGAAGGTCACATCTACCAACAGTATCTCTAAAGATAAAGTCTCCTACAAACATAACATTCTCTTCTTTAAAGTAAAAAGTAACTGAATCACTACTATGCCCTGGTGTCATTATAGGAATAAATTTAAATGTTCCAACCTCTACTTCTTTTAAATCTTTTAAGTTGCTCTTTTTAAAGATTTTTAATCTTCTATTAGAATTCAAGAAATCTCTCAACGCTCCAATGTGATCAAAATGAGCATGAGTAACTAAAACTCCTATAATTTTATCTTCACCAACTAATTCTTTAATATTTTTACTGTCACTACCAGGATCTACTATTAGACAAGTCCCATCTTTACTTAATACATAACAATTCTCTTCTAATGCCCCTGTTACTATCTTTTTAATCTCCATAAATAATCTCCTATCTATATAATATAGAATCTGAACATAGTAAAACAAACCTTGTTTTGTTTTATTCCTTTAGTTGCCTTAAGGGTTTCCTATTTCATAGATATAGTGCCTCTTTATTATCAATAGGCATAACTTTCTTAAAGTACAACTGTATCATTTTTAATTCTGTGTTCTTTTCTATTATATCAAACATCATTTAAATTTGATAGTATAATTTTAATTGTTCAAACTAGCATTGATATCTTCTTATTTTAATTATTTTATTTTTTAAAACAAAACATACATTTAGCAATACAAAAATTTGATTTTTCTATTATAATAAAAGGACTTAAACAAGCCCTTTTACTACTTTTACTTATAGTTATCTGCTCTAACTTCCATAAAGCTTTGTGGATGATTACATACTGGACATACATCAAGTGCATCTTTACCAACATATACATGTCCACAGTTACGACAAATCCAAA
Source organism: uncultured Bacilli bacterium (assembly GCA_944351375.1). GTDB lineage: Bacteria > Bacillota_I > Bacilli_A > RF39 > UBA660 > Onthousia. Next base: position 1,915 of record CALVPN010000034.1, read on the forward strand.
TCTTGTCTCCATCTTTATGGAATACTCTATCATCTTTAACATTCTTAAGAAGTGTTAAATATCTCTCTTCATGTTCTTTTTCAATCTTTGCTACACTTTCAAATAGATAAGCTATACGATCAAATCCTTCTTCTTTTGCAGTTTCAGCAAAACCTTTATACATATCAGTCCACTCATAGTTTTCACCAGCAGCAGCATCTTCTAAGTTAGTCATAGTATCAGGAATATCTCCACCATGTAATTCTTTAAACCATAATTTTGCATGTTCTTTTTCATTATTAGCAGTCTCTTCAAAAATTGCTGCTATTTGTTCATAACCATCTTTTCTAGCTTTAGATGCGTAATATGTATATTTATTACGAGCTTGACTTTCTCCTGCAAATGCAGTCATTAAATTTTGTTCAGTTTTTGAACCTTTTAATTCCATTAATATACCTTCTTTCTACTTATTTTTTATATTAAAGAGCTAGCTCTATTAATATACTAATATTATTTTATCACGTTTAATCTTTTCTTCAAGAGTTAACAAGCATCTTTATTTAGTTTTTTACAATTATCACATATACCTTCAAAAACTATATTAATACGTTTTACTTCAGTTAACTTAGAAGAAGACAATAATTCATCAACCATATTGGAATTAAGATAAACATCTGTTATTTTTCCACAATTTAGACAATAAAAATGATAGTGTTCTCTATTATAATCATAATGCGTACCATCGTTACAATCTATTCTTATAACAATATCATCTTGAACTAACTTATTAATAGTTCTATAAACTGTCGCTTGACCAATATTAGGATATTTATCATTAACTAACTCATATAACTCTTTAATAGTTGGATGAGTATAACAATTCATAATAACATCTAATATCTGGCGTTTTTGAATAGTATTTCTTTCCATCTTATCTCCTTATTGATAATCATTATCAATAACATTATAATATAATAAATTCGTAAAGTCAAATAAAAAGAACTAAATATTTCTATTTAATTCCTATAAATTTCTTTTTCCATGCTTCTTTATCTTTATGATATCTATTTTTAAATTCTATATCACTATTTATTATACCTAAATTATTTCTCTCTTGATTTATCATATATAAATATCTAATTTTCATCAAATAATCTAATTCTTTTTTCATAATTCTCATGAATACTTAACTATATTCTTTAACCTCCTAATTACTTTCTTTTCAATTCTTGATATATAAGACTGACTAATGCCAAGAAGTTCTGCTACTTCTTTTTGAGTTAATTCATTATGTCCCATAAGACCATATCTTAATATAATAATATCTCTATCTCTAGGATTAAGTCTCATAACTTCATCTAACATTAACTTTTTATCCGTCTCTTCTTCTATTCCTTTAGTTACAATATCACTTTCAGTTCCTAATATATCTTCAAGATGCAGTTCATTTCCTTCTGCATCAAAACTTAACGATGCATCTATACTTACCTCTGTTTTAGACTTCTTAATTTTTCTTAAATACATTAATATTTCATTATCAATACATCTAGAAGCATAAGTCGCTAATTTTATATTTTTATCAGGTTTAAAAGTATTTATCCCTTTAATAAGACCAATAGTACCAATACTAACTAAATCTTCTAAATCAACTTTTGTATTTTCATACTTCTTAGCAAGAAATACTACTAATCTTAAATTATGTTCAATTAAAACATCTCTAGCATGAATATCTCCATCCATAGCCATAACAAGATAGGCTTCTTCATCTTCCCTAGATAATGGTTCTGGTAAGATATCACTACTACCTACATAAAATATTTCACAACTTTTATCAAGTAAAAATGCCACTAAATAAAGTAAACTAATCATTTTAATTCCTCCTCTATTATATTAGGAAGTATACAACTAGCTCCCTTAATCTCTATATTTTTAGGGCTAACTCCTAATAAGTATTTCTTAGTAATTAAATTATCATCTATCCTTAATTCCTCTATTTCTATACATCTAAGTAAACTATTAGAATCCACAGTTTTAAATGGTACTAAAATAGATTCTTCTAAACTGAGATTAATTTCACTGGAATTCACCAAAATGATTCCTCGTCTCTTATAAGGGTCTTTAATATTATTACCTGTATCTAAAAATCCTAATGTATTAATAGAACCTTTCTTACATTTAATAGATACTCTATGTAGTAGTTCTCTTTTCCTCTTCTCTTCTACTATCATTTTATGATATAAGTAAAAGATAATAGGACTACTAATTAAAATAATTATTAAGTTCAAACTCGTCCCATCATGAATAAAGATAAAACCTTTTTGTTTATAACTAAATTGGTTATTTAAAAAATAAATAAGTCCTCCTAAAATAATACTATTTCCATAAAGACTTTTTATTAGAGAAAAAAATAGTTGTTTAGATGTTATTTTAAATCCTACAAAGATCATAATAATGCTTATTACTACTTTAAAAAGAAATAAAGAAAAATTATTTAAGGGTAGGAACAAAAGAAATGTGCTAAGACTCCCCAATAAGGAAGAAATAAGTAATCTTCTTTTTTTAGAAAAAATTTTACATTCTATACTAACTGTCATTAAAAGGAGTAAATCAAACATGAAATTAATAAAGAATATTAGATCTAAATATACTTTCATTCCTACCACCGTTTTAAGTATATAAAAAAAGAAACGAATTATTTGTCGTTTCTTATTATTATCTTAAATCTTAAATTTTTAAAATAAAGGATGTTCTCTCGTAACAACATTCTCTAATTTTTTTACTTTAGGTATTTCATAATCCATTCCATAATCATAAGTATGTCCATTTAAATAATATTCTGCTATATGTAATGCTGCAGTACCATAAGTAATGTCTTCTGAAGTTCCATATATTCTACTAGCTAGTGAAGTATCAATTTTTTCTTCATCAATTTTAGAGATTGCATCTTCTATATAATAATGAAAAGTTTTACATCCTAATTCCTTATCATCACTGGCTATCCCTACATAAAGACTAGAATATCCATTGTTTAAAAATTCTAGCATTTCTTCTTCTTCACTTTGTAACTCACTTATTCCCATATCTTCGATTTCATCACAAACTGAAGCAATTAAGTCTTTATAAAGATAAGTACCTAAATGTGACATTTTATAGCCTAACTTTTCTAAGATAGATAATATTTCAATATCTCTTTCTTCACTTACAGTTAAATCTTTAAAAATCCCTTTCTTGAAATTATTATATACTTTATTTTCTTTTCTTGCTACAAATGCAGCATAACTCATTTTAATTCCTCCTTTTTATTCGTGGAAACAAAAAGCCACGAACTTCTATTATTCGTGACTCCAAGTATCTTGTGTAGGTTTTACCCCGAGATAGCTCACACAAAGTGCCTATATCTCCTCACGTGTTACACATTATGACACTGTTTTTAGTATTTGTCAAGTGAACTACCCTCTACTTTTCGTTTCTTGCTTCATTAAGTAATGTATCAAGTGTTACTAAAGTAAAACCTCTTTGTTTAATATAATTAATTAATACCTTTAATTCTTTCACATTTTCTTCTGTTAATTTAACACTTATAATACTACCACTTCTAAGATTACCTTTAGCATCACTATAGATATTACTATCAAGTCTTAAAGTAGGTATAATAGTATGCATAGATAACTTACTACATAGATTTAATACCTCTTCATTATCATAAGTTGCATAACAATATTTAGGTGTAGTACTAGTAAGTGTTTTTATTTTATCAATAGATGCTTTAAATAAAAGTTCATCAAAAGCTTTATCATAACTAAGCACTTCTACTTCATTACCATTTACTACGGCTTGGCTTACAAACAATGAATTACTATCAGTAAATTTACCATCTATAAAAAATGTTCCCACTGCATTCATTTCTTTTAAAATATCTAATAAATTATCGGTATAACTACTATCATCGACTGTAAAGACTAAAGCAATGTTAGTGCTAATTCCATTACCACTACTTATGTATTTATCATAATAATCATCTATCGATATAGTAGGTTCTACTTCTTCAAACACTAATAAAGCCTCATTATAACTACCATAACCTTTCATCTTATTAAAACTAGTCTCTAAATCTATAACAAGGCCATTATATCCAGGTATTAAGTAATCTCCTTCTACTTTAGCATTAATCGCATCTTCCTCCCTACTCTTTCCCTTATCTTTTATCTCTTTCATAATAGGATCATTAGACTCTAATAAAATAATCGCTTTCTCTGTATAATAAAAAGAAAAAAGAACAAGTAATATGACAAATATTACTTCTATAACCTTTTTAATAAGAACCACCTCTATAAAATTTTATTATAGATTAAGATAAATTATTCTAAGGATATAGAGCAAAATAAGCATCACTTGCTCTTTTACTAATTCTTCTAGTAACTAGAGTTGAATAACTGTTTCTAGGATTTTCCCAAGTTGAATGAGGACTTGTTACTGTTATAGACATTTTAGGACTATTTGTTGGAGCATAACCTACAAAGGCAGTTGAAACTGTATCAGTATCATTAACCCTATCACCATCTGTATCTTTAGCACTTTGACTTGTTCCTGTTTTACCTGATGGATCATGAGAATCATCTATATAACCTACTCCTAGTCCATAACTTTTATTCATAACAGCATAAAAACCTTCTTTAACTCTATTTAAATATTCAGGAGTTGTATTAACTGTATTTAAGACGTTAACATCAAAAGTATATATTACATCTCCCAAACTTTCATCATCAGTAGAAGCATGAACTTCTTTTAATAGATGAGGTTGTAATCTACTACCACCGTTTGCAAAAGTTGAAATATACTGTGATAACTGGATAGCAGTATATGTATCATACTGTCCCATTACAAAGTCAAGTAATAGTCCTGGAGCTTTATTACTACTAGTATACCCTAAAGATTCTACCGGTAAGTCTATTTCTGTTTTAACACCAAGTCCAAACTCTTTAAAAGTATTTCTATAAATATCAAATGCTTCTTCATTAATTACTAATGGTTTATTATATTGATAAGTTGCCCCTGCTACTTTCATCGCTGTTTTAAACTGATAAACATTACTAGATAAAGCTAGAGCATCTATATCATTAATTCTACCTAGTGTTCTCCAAGAACATTTCTGTGGAGTGCCTGCTATCTTAACACATTCATCGACTTGATAATCTCCTGGTTTTATCGCTCCTTGATTATATCCCACTAACATACTTGCCCCCTTAACAACAGAACCACTTGTCATAGGATCAGTCATAATACCTGTAGTACAGTCTATAGTTTTATATCCTCCATTTCCATCACTAATTACTTCCCGTCCTGCCATGGCAAGTATCTCTCCTGTATTTGGATCTTGTATAACAGCATAACTTCTATCATAATACTCTGTATTAGGTTGTCCTTTAGTAGCAAGTATTTCTTCATTTAATATTGCTTCTAATTGTTGTTGTAACTCTATATCAATAGTAAGTACTATATCATTACCTCTTTTTCCTTCGGAAACAAGTTCTAACTCATGAGAATTAATTGTCTTATAAATCGCTTTCTTGCCTTTCAAATACTCTTCATATTGTTCTTCTAAATAACTAGTACCAACTATATCATTTAAAGAATATCCTTTAGCAAGATATTCATCTTTCTCTTCACTAGGAATAGTACCAACATTACCTAAAATTGTTCTAAAAGTATCTCCATAGTTATAGACTCTCTCCCAATCTAGCTTTGTATTAAATCCCGGTAAATCTTCATTATTCTCTGCTATATAAGCATATTCTTCATCTGTTACATCTTCATTTTTAATAACTTTATCATCATAAGAATATCCTTTGTTCATCAAATAATATAAGTAGCTAGCCTTATTATCATCTTCAGTAAAGGCATTTAACTCTTCATCAGTCACTCTTTCTATTTTAAATTCATATATATCATTACTATCTAATTTTCTTTGTTCATACTTCTCCCATTCTTCATCTGTTATTCTATCATCCATATCATCACTATTTTTAGCGACAAAGAATTCTCTTTTATTTCTATCAGTTACTTTATCATAATCTAAGCTAAGATATTTAGAAACAATATAGGCAAGTTCTATTTCTTCTTTAGTTCGTCTACTCTTATCTTTATTATAATAAATAGTCTTAACAGCTTTATTATCTACTATTACTTTTCCATTACGATCAAGTATTCTACCACGTGGAGAACTAGGTCCTTCTACTGTTTGAGTAGCAAGTGTTGTAAGTTCTTCTTCATAATATGCTTCTTTTCTTAACATAACTTCATAAAGACGAAGGGTAATTACTAAAAATAAAACTACTAAAATACCACCTAGAAAAATAAATCTTTTCTTATATGTTGAATTATTAACAGTATATTTTCTTTCTCTTCTATTAATGTTTTTCTTATTAACTTTCTGTTTTATTCTCAAACTACAACACCTTCTTTCCCTAATAGTTTATCACATAATTTTAGTTTTACTACATATAAATTAAATAAAGGAGAAAAAAATGATAGAAAGAATAATTAAAAATAATATTAAAATATTAAATCCTCATTTAGTAATGGGATACTTAGAAAGCAAAAATATTTATCCAACAGAAGATGAAGCGATTGTTATCTGTAATTTTTTAAAGGAAAACTATAATATTTTATTAAAAGATAGTAGTATTCTATTCAATTTAAAAGGAAACATTAGAGATGATATATATAATGAAGTGTCAAAAACTATATTAAATTTGAAGAATACTTATCTTTAATGAATGAAAGTATGATATAATCCTATCATAGGAGTGATAGGATATGAATAAAAAAGGGTTTACTTTAATAGAATTACTTGTAACGATTGTAATTATGGCTTTAATTCTTATTATGGTTGTACCTTCTATAACAGCTTTGCAAAATAATAATAAAGATAAACCTTATGAGTATTATGCTGATAGTTTAATAGAAGCTGCTAAAATATTTGTTGATAAGGAAGGGGAAGATATTAATTCGATTGGAGCCAAAAATTTTATTGGTTGTGTTGACATTACTTATCAAGATCTTTTAGATTCTGATTTAATTAAACCTTTTAGTGATGAAAATATTGATTGTAGCAATGCTACTGTTAGATATACTAAAAATAAAAAATCTAGCAGTTATAATTATAATATGACTTGTACTGACACTAGAAACAATGAAGTTGTTTATGAGCATAAAGAAATAGAAGATAAAACTTGTTCTATTATAGATACAGATGACAAAGTACCACCTACTTGTGGAGAAGTAATTGGTGAGAGTACAGAATGGACTAAAAATGATAGAACTATTACAATTAATTGTAGTGATGATAGGAATGGATGTGAAAGTGTAACAAAAACATTCAATTCTACTACAAAAGTTGGCTATATAGAAATCAAAGATGGTAATAATAATACTACTAGTTGTCCTGTAAATGTCTATATAGATAAGACTCCACCATCTAATTTATCTATAACTGGTAATCCTGGTTGTGTAAATCAACCTGCTACTATTTCCCTTAAATTAAGTGCTAAAGAAGATGAATCAGGAATAGCAAAGTGGCAATATGGATATAGCACTAACAGTATGATTGATTATGCTAATTCTGGTTCTAATACATTTACAACGACGCCATTTTCAGCGGTAAGAAATCAACCAGCATACTTTAGAGCATGTGATAAAGTTGGTAACTGTAGTGACTTTGCTTCTACTAATATCTGTATTATTAGAAAATCGGCTTCTATAGGTGGTAATGCCGGTAATTGGGTTGCTATATATAAACCAAGAGGAAATGATGGTTATGCAGCATGCTTTGGTAATGTTTGTGGTAATGTTATTGGAAAATTAGATATATCTTGGTCTGGGGACTATGGCAATACAACCAGTTGGTTTGGAGTAGGACCAGTTTCTTGGATTGGTTCAGGTTATTATGTAAATTTGGTTGTCTATAAAAACGGAAGCTATTACGCTTCATATTCTTTAAAAGATTTAAATGCTTCATGGGGATATAATCATTGGACACAAGGAATACCTGTTAATGGAATTTACATGCCAACTGGAACTTATGATTTCTATTTTCAAAGTAATGCTACAAATCCAAA
>CALVPN010000035.1 GCA_944351375.1 uncultured Bacilli bacterium
AAAATAGAAGACTTAGAATCTTCTTTTTTGATACTGTAAATTTGACAGCTTACATATTTTATTATATAATATGAAACAATCTGAAAGGGGTACTTTATATGACAGTTTATGAAGCTTTAAGTATTTTAGAAATTAGTGGTAGTTACGATGAAAAAGAACTTAAAATAGTTTATCGTAAATTAGCAAAGAAATATCATCCAGATAATTTTAAAGATGATGAAGAAAGAAATAAAGCTGAAGATAAGTTAAAACAAATAAATATAGCCTATGAAACATTATTAAATAATAAAAATAGAAGTGATTATAAAGAGAATATAGATATAGTTTTTAACTATAAGATGGAGAAAATAGAAGGGTTAAAGAAATATCAATTTAAAAAAAATGAACAACTTTTTCCAAATTATGTTTTTTATATAAATGAAATTATTAGAATTTTTGGAACAAAATTGTATAATACAGTTAGAGAAGTTGATTGTTCTTATAATAATTCACTTACAGAGATATTAAAAGTGTATTTAAAATTTCAAAATGAATTTTATCAAAAACATAATATTGATGAAAAAAAAGTTACTAATAGGGTTAATTATAACTGTAGTTTTGATGAATTTTATGAACAATTATTAAGTATAAAAGAAAAATATAGTATTGAAAATGAATTTTTAAGAAAAATAGAAGTATTAACTGAAAAATACAAATATTATGCTGGATATGATATAGCAAGAGCAGAGATAGATACAACAATGAAAAATGCATATAACAAGATTCTTGAATGGCATCATCAAAATTTGGAAGATTTCTCTGACAAAGTTAAGGACTACTTTAATGATATTAATGAAGAAATTGCTATGCTTATATCCCAAGCATTTTACTTACAAAATAAAATTAATGATTTAAAAGATAAAGTAGAAAAAACAGATGATGATGAAATCGTTCAAGAATATATAAATTTAAAAACAAACTTTGATGAGGGACAGCTTTTTTCCAAAACTAATGATGAAATTAATATGATTGAAGAAATGATAATAATTAAAGACCATATAGGAGAATTGAGAAGAGCAGTTCATCAAGATTATATAAAACAATTTATATCAGAAAAAGATGCTCACAAGAAAATAATTATTACTAGTACATATAAAGAAGTTTTTGATTATATAAAAAGTTTAAAAAAACTTTCTAGAATTGGAGGAATTGCTTCAATGCTAGAAGATAAAGACTATGTAAGAGTAATTATTCTAATTAAATTATATATTATGAAAGATGATTTAGAAAAAATGAAACAAAATAATGATTCTGATTATAAGAAGCACATATAGTTATGTGTTTTTTATTACTACTTTTCATTTATTCTAAATTCTAGTATAATAAGTATGGAAAGAGGGACTAATATGTATTTATTTATAGAATATCCTAAATGTAGTACTTGCAGGAAAGCTAAAAAGTTTTTAGATGATAATAATATTAAATATGTTGATAGAAATATAGTTACTGATAATCCTACTAAAGAAGAATTAAAGAAATTTCTTGAAGTTAGTGGTAAAGATGTTAAAACTTTTTTTAATACTAGTGGTAATTTATATAAAGAACTACATTTAAAAGATAAATTACCTAATATGACTTTAGATGAGAAATTAGAATTACTATCTACTGATGGTATGCTTGTTAAAAGACCTATTTTAGTAGGAGATAATATTGTTTTAACTGGCTTTAAAGAAGATATATGGAAAGAAGTGATAATTAATGGATGAATTATTTAAAAAGCTTAATATAACTCCTAAGAATTTAAAACTCTATGAAGTAGCTTTCTCTCATTCATCTTATGCTAATGAACATAGAGCGAAAAAAGATTATGAGAGATTAGAGTTTTTAGGAGATGCTGTTGTTGATTTAGTCATGGCTGATTACTTATATCGTAATCATGATGAAAATGAAGGTACTATGACTAAAGTAAGAGCAAGTTATGTATGTGAGAATGCTTTATATGAATATTCTTTAGGTTTAGGACTTAATAACTATATAAAAGTAGGACATGGAGAAGAATTACATGGAGGTAAACTAAAGAAAGCAATTGTTGCAGATATCTTTGAATCTCTTATGGGAGCGATTTATTTAGATCTTGGTTATGCTACTGTTAGAAGAGTTATATTAGAAATTATTGTTCCTTATGTAACTAATCCTAATGTTACATTCTTCTCTGATTATAAATCTGCTTTACAAGAAGCAGTGCAAACTAGTAAAAAGAGCCTTTATTATGAACTAATTTCTGAATCAGGTCCTCCTCATGATAAAACCTTTAAAATGCAAGTAAGAGTAGATGGTATTATCTATGGAGAAGGAGTAGGAAGCAGTAAGAAAGAAGCAGAACAACTAGCTGCTAAAAATGCTTTGGAGAAACTTGCTATATAATTATGAATACAAAAGAGTTAAGAATATATAATAATTTAATAAAGTTACTTATAAACTTAGAACTAGAAGGTTATGAAAATAGAGAAAAGATAGTTTCATTTGTGCTTGAAAATATTATAACTAGTAGTGAAATGTTAAAAGATTTTGAAATATGTGAAAGATTATCTATTTTAGTTGAGAGTTCTACTATTATAAAAACAGCATTGTGTATGCTCACTAATTCTGTTGAACAAGACTATGAAAGAGAAGATGTTACTAATTTAGGACGTAATTATAACAATTCTCTTTTAATAGGTAATCTTTATATTGCTCATGATAAGTACCTTGATTTATTAGGCAATTATAGAGTTTATAAATTAGATGGTTATCATTCTAAATATTTAATAGATAATAAATTAGAATCTTTAAGTATTAAAAAAGAGATTAAAGAAAGAGATAAAGTATTAATTAAAAACTTTGATTTGAAAATATAATAAAAATAGTGTATAATTAGTAAAGTTTTGTTTCTATATAAAAGAAAGGAGAATTTATGAGTAAAATAAAAATATTTAGTTTAGGTGGACTAAACGAAAATGGTAAAAATATGTATGTTGTTGAAGTAGATAAAAACATCTATGTATTTGATGCCGGAAGTAAATTTGATAATGAAAAAAATCTAGGAATAGATTATATTATTCCTAACTTTGATTATTTAATAAAAAATAGAAAAAGAATAAGGGGGATCTTTTTAAGTCACGGTCATGAAGGTAATATGGGAGCAGTTCCTGATATATTAAAGCAAATTCCTGAAATCAATATCTATGGAGCGAAACTAACACTTGAAATATTAAAACAAGATTTAACTGAACAAGAAATTAAGAAGAGTCATTTAATAGAGATTAAACCACATCATAAATTAGAGTTTGGTAGGGAAAGTATTTTTCCTATTTCTATGACTCATTCTATTCCTGATACCTTATGCTATGTTTTATATACTAAAGACGGAGTGATAGTTTATACAGGAGATTTTACTTTTGATCATACAGAAACAGGTCTTTATAAAACGGATATAGGTAAACTTGCTTATGTTGGTAAACAAGGTGTACTTTGTCTTTTAGCGGAATCTATGTATGCTGAGCGTGATGGATATACTAGTCCTAATAATAGAGTAAGTGACTTTATTAGAAATGTATTAGCAAGAAATAAAGGGAGAATAATTGCAACTGTTTTTCCTGCTCATTTCTATAGGATACAAGAGATATTTGATGAAGTTAGTAAAACTCATAGAAAGATTGTTATTATGGGGCATGCTTTACAAAATACTATTAACTATGCCTTAAAGAATAATTATTTAACTATTGATGGAAGAGTAATAGGAGATTTAAATAATTTAAATGATAAAGATGTAGTAGTATTAATATCAGATGAAAAGGAAAAACCTTTTGCAAATTTAGAAAGAATAATTAAAGGTTATGATAAATTCATTAAACTTAATACTAATGATACAATCTTTATAACAGAACCTGCTTATGAGGGAATAGAAAAGCGTCTTGCTACTGTTATGGATGATATAGCAATGCTTGGTGTTAATGCTATTAGTTTATCTAGTAAAAAACACTTATTACATCATGCATCTCGTGAAGATTTATCTTTATTAATAAATATAATGAATCCTAAATATTATTTTCCAGTTAAAGGAGAATATCGCAATCAATATGCTAATGCTGAAATAGCAGAGTCTCTAGGAATACCAAAAGATAATATTATCTTAAAGCAAAATGGTGATGTTACGCTGTTTATTAAAGGTAATCTTGTTCCTACTAATGAACATATTACTACAGATGAACTTTTAATTGATGGTAAAAGTAATGGTGATATAGGAGACTTAGTCTTAAAAGATAGAGAAATGTTAGGAGAAAACGGTATTGTTATTATAAGTTGTACTCTAGATAGAGAAACTAAAAAGATATTGGCAGGACCAGAAGTTCTAACAAGAGGTTTCATCTATGTTAAAGATAATCTAGACTTAATAGATGAGATTAAAAATATGTCATTAGAAATAATAGAAAAGAATATTAGTGAAGGATCAAAAAGAGTAGAGTATAGTGCTATTAAAACAGAAGTAAGAGATGTACTTGGTAAATATTTTTATAAAACTATGGAAACAAAACCTATGATTATAACAGTTATACAAGAAGTGTAAAAAGTATAGAATTTAATAATTGGCTCTAGTTTTTAGGGCCAATTTTTTCTTTTCTAGTGGTAATATATAAATTTATAATCTATTTTTATAATATATTTGCAAAATTCTCTTTTTGCATTATTTTTTCTCTTATGTTAGAGTTGAAATAATTATTTAACAAGGAGGTTTTGTCTATGAATGATTTAATAGAAAAAGAAAATATCGAAATAAAAAATATGATTTATGAAATAAGAGGTAAACAAGTGATGTTAGATAGTGATTTGGCCAAATTATATCATGTTGAAACAAAGAGGATTAATGAGGCAGTTAAGAATAATATGGAAAAATTTCCGAAAAGATTTTCTTGGAAATTAACAGAGGAAAAAAGTAAAAATTTTTTGGTCGAAAATTTCGACCAAAAAATATGGAAACTCGTGGTGGTAGATATAGATGTCCTAGAGTTTTTACAGAACAAGGAGTTGCCATGCTCGCAACAGTATTAAAATCTAAAGTCGCTACACAAGTAAGTATAAGAATAATGGATGCTTTTGTAGCGATGAGAAAATATATTTCAAGTGATTTAATAGAACATAGTAAAATGCTAATTAATCATGAAAATAGACTAACTTTATTAGAGAATACCTTTGATAGATTTAATGATAAAAATAATCATATATTTTTGAAGGACAGATTTATGATGCTTATTCTTTAATGATAAAGATATTTGATAAAGCTTTAAGTAGTATCATTATAATAGATAATTATATAGATAAAAACATATTAGATATATTATCTAAAACTAGTAGAAATGTTACTCTTATTACTAATAAGTATAATAACTTAGATTATGAGAAATATAAGGAACAATATAATAATATTGCAATAGTAGTTAATAACTCATTTCATGATAGATTTATTATTTTAGATAAGAAAGTTCTATATCACTCTGGGGCGAGTTTTAAAGATTTAGGAAAGAAGTGTTTTGCAATTACCAAAATAGAAAGTAAAGAAATTTTAGATAGTTTGTTAGATAAATTGAAGTAATATGGAAATTTGTTTGAATGTAGTTGACTATTAATGTAATTATGTAGAAAAAACATTCAAAAGATTCTTGTCAAGAGTCTTTTTCTTTTTGTTTACAACTTTTCTGTCAAGTAATTTATTTGTCTAATTAAATATCCCTTATTTTATTTACATTTTTTATGTTTTTGTGTAATATATAGTTAAGCAGTGGTAGATTGTGGGGAAAAGTGGGGGATAAATATGTTTATAGGAGAATTTCATCACAATATTGATGATAAAGGAAGAATTGCTATACCATCAAAGTATCGTGAAATATTAGGAAATAACTTTGTTATTACTCGTGGTATAGAACATTGTATTTATGTTTATCCAAATGATACTTTTAACCATATTGTTACAAAATTAGAAAGCTTACCATTTACGAAAAAAGATGCTAGAGCTTTCACTCGCTTCTTTATGTCCGGTGCTACTGCCATTGAACTTGATAAACAGGGAAGAGTTAATGTTCCAAGTCCTCTTATTAATTATGCTAACCTATCTAAAAAATGTGTGATTGTAGGAACGGGAGATAGATTAGAGATTTGGGATGAAGAAGCATTTAATGAGTTTATGAGTTCGTGTAATGATGAAATGTCCGATATCGCTGAAAATCTGTTTGAGGAGAAGATATAATGCATGAGTCTGTATTACTTAATGAAACTATAGAATCTTTAAATCTAAAAGATAACAGTATTGTTGTTGATATGACCTTAGGCTTCGCAGGACACAGTAGTCAAATTTTAAAAAGAATTAAAAATGGGTATCTATTCGCCTTTGACCAAGACGAGGAAGCACTTGCTTTTAGTAAAGAAAAACTTTCTAAAATAAGTGATAACTTCCAAATAATTGATTCTAACTTTGTCTATGCTAAAGAAAAATTAAAAGAACTAGGTGTAGAAAAAGTAGATGGCATTCTTTACGATCTTGGAGTATCAAGTCCCCAGTTAGATGAAGATTATCGTGGGTTTTCTTATAGATTTGATGCTCCACTTGATATGAGAATGGATCAGGATAACAAGTTAACTGCAAAAATTATAGTTAATACTTATAGTTATGATAAGTTAAAGAAAATCTTTAAAGAATATGGAGAAAGTAAGTTTTCTTCCAATATTGCAAGAAATATTGTTAAGTATAGAGAGTCTAAAGAAATAGATTCTACTTTAGAATTAGTAGATATCATTAAATCTTCTGTTCCTTATAAAGAACGTCTTAAAAAGCATCCTGCTAAACAAATATTTCAAGCCTTAAGAATAGAAGTTAATGATGAATTAAATGTTTTGAAAAAATCACTTGATGATAGCTTATCAATGTTAAATGTTGGAGGAAGAATAGCAGTTATAACCTTTCATTCTTTGGAAGATAAAATCGTAAAACATAAATTTTTAGAAGTAACTAAAATAGATGAAATATCAAAAGGTTTACCTAATATACCACTTGATAAACTTCCAGATTATAAATTAATTACTAAAAAAGGAATAAAAGCCAGTAGAGAAGAGCTTGATTTTAATAATAGAGCACATTCTGCTACTTTAAGAGTTATAGAAAAAATAAAATAAGAAAGGGAGATAATTATGGCAAAAAGAAAAGTTGTAAAACGTGTTAAAATGAGTAAATTTGAACGATTAATTGCTACTTTTGCTATCGTTTTATTAGTTAGCTCTCCTTTAACTATTGTTTTTTCTCAAGCAACTCTTGCAAATATTAATTTTCAAGTAGAAAAAGTCAAAAAAGAGATAAATGAGCAGAATAAAACTAACGAAAGTTTGTCTATGAAAATAAATGAGTTAGCTTCTTTAGATAAAATAGAAGAAGTTGCCAAAGAGCAAGGATTAAGTTATAATAATAATAACATTAAGAATATTGACGAATAATAGGATGTGGTGAAAGTTGAAGAAGAAAAAGAGTAAAGTTGGAAATAACATAAAGTATAGTAAGATTGTTATTTTTGCTTCTCTTTTTTTGTTTGCTCTAATGATTGCCAGAGTAACCCAACTAGCATTAGCAGAAGAAATAGATGATACTAACTTACAAGCTCTAGCTAAGAGAAGAACAACCAAAACAGATGTTATAAAAGCAAAAAGAGGTAATATTTACAGTAGTGATGAAGAAATACTTGCCCAAAATGTATCTTCATACAAACTAATTGCTTACCTTTCTCCATCTAGAACAACAGATAAAGATGATCCACAACATGTAGTAGATAAAGAGAAAACAGCAAGAGAACTTGCTCCTATACTTGGTGTTAGTGAAGAAGAAATACTAAAATATTTAAGTAAAGAAGGAGTTTATCAAACTGAGTTTGGTAATGCCGGTAAAGGACTTACTGAACTTACTAAAGAGAAAATAGAAGACTTAAATTTACCTGGAATAGATTTTGTTGAAAGCTTTAAACGTTATTATCCTAAAGGAGATTTTGCTTCATACATTTTAGGCTATGCTAAAGAAGAAATTACAACAAATGAAGATGGTAGTGAGGAAACTACTATGACTGGAGAGATGGGTATTGAAAAGTATTATGATAGTACCTTAAAAGGTGAAGATGGTTATACTACATATCAAAAAGATTTACGAGGGTATAAAATAGCAGGTACTAATGAAATAAGTAAAGAAGCAAGTGATGGTAAAGATATATACTTAACTATTAATAGTAGTATTCAGTTCTTTGTAGAACAAGCTTTAAGTGAAGCGGAAGCTAACTATAATTATGAATGGTTTACAATCATGATTGCTGATGCTAAAACTGGGGCAATACTAGCATCAAGTACATCTCCTTCATTTGATCCTAATAAAAGAGATATTACTAACTACTTAGATATGAATGTTTCTAGTCCTTATGAACCAGGATCAACTATGAAAATATTTACTTATATGGCAGCTATGGAACAGGGTGTTTATAATGGTAATGAGACATATCATTCAGGTACTTATGTAACAACTGATGGAACAGAAATAGGTGACTGGAATAGAGCAGGTTGGGGAGATATTAGTTTTGATAGAGGTTTTGCTTTATCTAGTAACGTTGGAGTTATTAACTTAATTGATCGTCACTTATCAGCAGATATTCTTAGAAGTTATTTTAAAAAGTTAGGCTTTGGTAAAAAGACGGGGATTGAATTACCTAATGAGAATCCTGGAGAACTAGATTTTAAATATGAGACAGAAATATTTAATGCTGGCTTTGGACAAGGTATTACGACAACACCTATTCAAAATATACAGGCTTTAACTTCTCTTACTAATGGAGGAGTAATGCTAAAACCTTATCTAGTTGAAAAAATTGTAGATCCAGATACTAAAGAAACAGTTTATGAAGGTAAAAGAACAGAAGTGGATACTGTTGCTAGTGAAACTACTGTAAATAAAATTAAAGACTTAATGTGGGAGACAGTTAATACTCCAGGTATGACCGGTGCAGGATATCGACTTGATGGTTATAACTTAATAGGTAAAACTGGTACTGCTCAAATAGCTGATGAAAATGGTGGAGGTTACCTAACAGGAGCAGAAGATATTATCTCTTCTTTTGCAGGTATTTATCCAAAAGATGATCCTAAGGTAATAATATACGCTTCAGTTAAAAGACCAGGTGGAGGAAAACAAAATGTTATCTGGAAAGCAATTAAAGATATAGTTGTTAATATAAGTAAATACTATGGAACTGATCCTGATACTACTAATGAACAGGAACTAACTGAATATAAATTAACTTCTTATAAGAATAAAGATATTACTTCATCTAGGACTAATCTTGAGAGTATGGGTATAAACGTAACTGTTATTGGAAATGGTAATAAAGTAACTAAACAATATCCTTCTAAAGGAGATAAAATAACATCTGGTACAAGGGTATTTCTTATCACTAATGATAGTAATTTAACAGTTCCTGATGTAACAGGTTTATCTAGTAAACAAGCAGAAGACTTATTAAGAATATTGGGTATTAGTGTTAAATTGGAAGGTAATGGTTATGTAACTGGACAAAGTATAGGTGCAGGGACTACTATTACTGATAATATGGAAATAACACTTAATTTAAGTCCTAAATTTTAAAGAAATATTA
>CALVPN010000036.1 GCA_944351375.1 uncultured Bacilli bacterium
CAGGGACATAAATTATCAGATATTCATGATTTATTATCTCTTAAAATAATGGTAGATACTATTGCTAATTGTTATCAAACTCTTGGCTTAATTCATTCAAAATATCATCCAATAAATGATAAATTTAAAGATTATATATATAATCCTAAAACTAATATGTATAGGTCACTTCATACCACAGTCTTTGGTGAAGATGATAGATTAGTACAAACACAAATTAGAACATTTGATATGGATAAAGTTGCATCATTTGGACTAACTGCTTATTGGGATATAAACAAAGGAGAAGCAAGAAATGTAATGCAAGCTGATTTAAAGGATAAATATCAATTTTTTAAATCATTAATTGAAATAAATAGTGTTTTTGCAGATAATCAGGAATTTGTTAGTCAAGTTAAAAGAGAATTATTTACAGATAAAGTTTATGTATATACTCCTAAGGGTGAAATTGTAGAATTGCCTAAAGGCTCAACTGCCATAGACTTTGCTTATAAAATTCATTCTAATATAGGAAATACAATGGTATCTGCTATTGTTAATGATAAACCTGTTGAAGCTGATTATGTATTACAAAATAAAGATAGGGTAAGAATTATTACTGATATTTTATCTTATGGTCCTAGAGAAGAGTGGTTAGATAAAGTTAGAACTACTAAAGCTAAAAGGAAAATAAATGAGTTTAGAAAAATATAATACAATAGTAGAAAGGGGCTAATATGAAAGAAGAAAAACAAATAATATTAACAGGAGATAGACCAACAGGGAAATTGCATTTAGGACATTATGTAGGATCATTAAGAAATAGAGTAGCAATGCAAGAATCAGGTAAATATATACCATATATTTTTATATCTGATTTACAAGCATTAACAGATAATGCAAGAGATCCTGAAAAAATAAGAAGGAATTTAATTGAAGTTGCATTAGATTATTTGGCAGTAGGGATAGATCCTAAAAAGAGTGTAATTTTTGTTCAATCCCAAATTCCAGAATTGGCAGAATTGACAATGTACTATATGAATTTAGTAACACTATCAAGACTTCAAAGAAATCCAACAATTAAAACAGAAATAAAAGACAGAGGTTTTGAGAAAAGTGTTCCAGTAGGATTTTTAACTTATCCAATTAGTCAAGCTGCGGATATAACAGCATTTGATGCTAGATATGTTCCTGGTGGTGAAGATCAAGAACCAATATTGGAGCAAGATAGAGAGATTGTAAGAACATTTAATTCGATTTATGGAGAAACGTTAGTAGAACCATATTTAATAACACCAGATAAGGATATATGTAAAAGATTACCTGGGATAGATGGTAAAAATAAAATGAGTAAATCATTAAATAACTGTATTTATCTATCAGATGAGCCAGAAGTAATCCAAAAGAAAGTAATGAGTATGTATACAGATCCAAATCATTTAAGAGTAGAAGACCCTGGAGATGTAGAAAACAATACAGTATTTAAGTATTTGGATGCTTTATGTACAGATGAACATTTTAAAAAATATTTACCAGAATATAAAAACTTAGATGAATTAAAAGATCATTATAGAAGAGGTGGTCTTGGGGATGTAAAAATAAAAAGATTTTTAAATAATGTAATACAAGAAACATTAACACCAATAAGAGAAAGAAGACATTATTATGAACAACATATAGATTATGTATATGATATCTTAGAAGAGGGAAGCAAAGTAGCAAGACAAAAAGCAGCAGAAGTTTTAAAAAGAGTTAGAAGGGCTATAGGAGTTGAATACTTTGAAGATATGGAACTTAGACATAGTATTTATACTAATATAGATGATTCGGTGGAAGGGGGTAACAAATGAAACTATAAGATTATCACATGAACATACTAAGATGGAATGGTTATCTTATGAAGACGCTAAAGCTAGATTAAAATGGGATAGTAATAGAAATGCTTTATGGGAATTAAATTGGAAATTATTAAATAATAAAACAGATATATAATTTCCCTGACAGTATTTAATAGTGAAGAAAACTTTAATAAAAAGATAGAAAGTAGCCTTTAAACTTTCTATCTTTTTAAATGTCTAAATAGACTATCTCGTTACCATGCCCTTCTATTAATTTAACTAAATCATTAAACTTTATAAAAATAGTGTAATCATTTCTATTAGGATGAACCCCTATAGTTTTATTAATTAGTTCTTTATCAAAGACAAAAATGACTTCTATGTTTTCATCATAAATGAAGCCTAATGGAGAAACAGAACCTTTACATACATTTAGATATTTCTTTAATCTTTCGGGGCTTGCAAAAGAAAGACGAGTACTATTTAGATTACTAGCAAGACTCTTGATATCTACCTTCTTATCTGGATGACAAGTAACTAAATAATGGACTTTGCCATTAGCATTCCTTAAAAAGATATTTTTAGGAATGAGACCTTCTTTATCAAGATTAATATCTTTAATTTCCTCTATAGTGTAGACTCTCTTGTGTTTAATTATTCTATAGTCTATATTTTCGTTATCTAATAATTCTAATATATCTTTCATAATACACCTCAATTTACTTAAATATTAACATAAATGAACTAAAAAATAAACTTTTTGTTTGACAAATTACGATATTGGTATATAATAATGGCAAGAAAGGGATTGGTGTATATGGGATTAATTGTCAAAAATACTACCTTTGACGATGTAGATGATGAAATCGAAACTGGTAGTGAAGTGATAATTAAAGAAACAAAGGAAAATGGAATAGTAGTAATGAGAATAGGTAATATTTATCAAGTTAAGATTAATGATGAAGTTAAATCTTATACTTATGATGAAATTATTAAAAAATAATAAGTAAATAGGGGGAATATTTAAATGAGAAACTTAAATTCTGTTAGCGGTGATGTTATAAGTATAAGCGATGCTTATATGCTTGCTAGGAGCAAACATAATATTAGAAAATCAGAAAAAACAATGGATAGATATATATCTTTATTAGAAGATTTTGATTCTAAAGATAATAAGTTATCAAGAAGCTTAGAAATACCAGCTTTATATCTTTATGCTTTAAAGGCAATATATAGCGAATTTGCAGAAGTTAAAAATAAGCAAAGACAATTACATAAAGTGTTTAAAATCCCTAAAAAAGAAATTACTGGGGACTTAACAACTCTTATTAATTCTGATGGTAATTTTAAAGCTTATGTAAATGATTTTCAGTATGACATAACAACACCTAAAAAAACAATAAAGAATATTGAAATTTTTTGGGGGAATCTTTATTTAGAAAAACTTCATGATTTTTCTAAATTAGAATCATTAAAACTTGTAATAGGTGATGTATATACAACAACAGGAAAGAATATAGAATGGTTATCTAATATAAAAGCTATTACAGGTAATATTTATACAAGTGATAATGCTATTATAGAACAATTTAAAGACATTCTTTGTGTTGGGGGCAGTATTTATAACACAAGGAATGGAGATGTAGTAAAGACATATAAAAGATAAGAATAGAGAGGTTGCATTATGGATAAACAAAATATTTATATAGTTGACAGCTTTACTAATACTGTACCAGGAAGAATTATTAAATGGAGGGCATCTTTAAAGTTTTGGAATAGATATGATGGTGATACTTATTCTCATACATCTTTATCAAGAGATATAAAACTTGGTAATATGATGAGTCTTGCTAGGAAAGAAATAAATAACCCTTTAAACTGTGGTTTTATTAAAGAAAATATTAGAAAAGATGTTTTTGCTCTTAATAAAGAGAAAAGTAAAATTGCAGTAATGGAGTTGCCTGTAACTATAGAACAATACAATAAAATATCTAACCTTATGGATTATTATTGGGAACATAGAGATGAATATTCTTATAATTTTTTAGGAATAATGGCTATGTTGGCAGTTGGTAGAGGAATTGCTCCTAAGAATAGTTTTTTCTGTTCCCAGTGGGTTGCAACTGTCTTGCAAGAAGTTGGTATAAATTTATTTGATGGAAAATGTCCTGAAGATGTTAGGCCTTTTGATTTTTATGGAACGCTACAAGATAAACTAATATATGAAGGACCAGTAGTAGAATATCCATACTATAATGATGTAGAGTACCCAGGCTTTGATGATGGTAAAAGTAAAATATTGATACCAGATAGGCAATATAGCCTTAATAAAAGGGGGTATGATGACTATGCCAGGACCAAAAACACATGATATATTTTATAAAAATTTGAAAGGAAAGTTAAATTCTAAAACATTAGATTCATTTCCTAATTATGATAAGTATAATATTTTTGTACAAGGACATGACTTTTTAATCTATTATGATTTTTATAATAGTAAAGTTCGTGATGCAAATATTAATTTATCAGTGGAATTACAAGAACATAAATTTCAAGAATTTGTTTATAATTATTTAAAAACGGCTAAAGAGTCTGGAAGTTTAGAGTTAGAGGATGTTAGATTATTCATAGGACCAGGGTATGTAATGCATCATTTACTTGATGCTTATACTCATCCACAAATAATTTATTATTCAGGAGACCATACAAGAGATTCTGAAACTAAAATATGGAATCATGGAGTTGTAGAAAATTTACTTGATATTTATATGATGGAAACCTTTGAAAGTAAAGATGCTAAAAGTTATAGAGTTTATAAAGACTTTAAAATTGATGAAGATTTAATTAGTAATGAACTAATCAAAACAATTGATGATAGTTTAGAAGGTACTTATGATATAACTGGAGGAGGACCAATCTTTAAAAAATCCTTTAAACAATTAGCATTCTATATGAGATTAATGAAATATGATAGTTGGGGTTTAAAGACACAATTCTTTGATAAAGTGTTGGGACCTTTTGCAAAGTGTTCTAAGGCATTCTCTTATCATAGAGACTATGATGAAGTATTACCTTATTTAAATCTTAATCATGAAGAATGGGTAAATCCAACAGATGCTAGTATTGTATCAAGAGAGTCATTTATAGATTTATATTTAAAAGCTTTAGAAGATGGCACTTATATAGTTGATGAGTTAGAAAAGATATGTCAAAGTGGAATAATTAATAAAGATGATATCTATTCATTAATACCTAATGTAAGTTCTGTTCATGGTTTAGAATGTGAAAGAGAAGTAAAAATTCTTAATAAAAAGAAATGGTAGTAAGTAGACTTGTTAAAGATAAGTAAACTACATATTGAAAATGGATTTTAGACTGTGCTATAATGTTAATGATAGTAGAGGTGATTTTGTGAGTAGTTTATTTTTTCAAATAGCAAGTCTTTTTTATATTGTTTTAATAGCTGTTATCTATTTTGGAAAGAAAAAATATGATACTATTGAAAATAGAACTTATAGTCTTTTAATTGTTATAACTATTATTACTTTAATAATAGATATGGCCAGCGTTAGTGCAGCCCTTGTTAATCCAGCTACTGTTTTATCAGCATTTTTGTGCAAATTTTATTTAGTTTGTATTATCGCTTGGGTTATAACTTTTACTTATTATATTTTAGTAATATCTTCAAGAAAAAATTCTGGACATGTCAAAATTAAAGAAAATAAAAATCTACCATACTTTAAAAACTTGTTCTATGTATTTTTAATAATGTTTATAGTTATTTCTTTACTTATTTTCATATTACCACTTTATATATTTAGTGACCATAGAAAAATGTATACCTACGGTCCTAGTGCAGTTTTTAGCTATTCTATTGCTGCTATATGTATTGTTATGTGGGTAGGCTGCTTATTTTCTAATATTAAGAAAATTAGAGATAAAAAATATTTTCCAGCTTTTGCTTTCATTGTTTTAGGAGATACATCTGCTTTTATTCAATCAACTTTTCCTGATGTTTTAGTTGTTACTTCTGCAGCATCATTCATAACAGTTTTAACTTACTTTACTATTGAAAATCCTGATGTTAAGATGATAGAAGAGTTAAATCTTGCTAGGATACAAGCAGAGAAAGCTAATAATGCTAAAACAGATTTTTTATCTAATATGTCTCATGAAATTAGGACTCCGCTTAATGCTATTACAGGTTTTTCTGAAGCTTTAAAAGATGAACCTGATTTACCAGAACGCGTTAAGGAAGATGTTAATGATATCTTAATGGCAAGTGAGAGTTTACTTGAAATAGTTAATGGCGTTTTAGATATATCTAAAATTGAAGCTAATAAGTTAGAGATAATTAATAATAATTATAATCCATATAAAATGTTTAATGATTTAACTACTTTGACAAAAGTAAGGATCGGAGAAAAACCTATTGAATTAATTGTTAAAATAGATGAGACTATTCCTAAAGTATTATATGGAGATCATACAAGGGTAAAACAAGTTATTCTTAATATTTTAACTAATGCTGCAAAGTATACTAAAGAAGGATATATTATTTTTAAAGTTGATTCTTTAATTAAAGGCGATATTTGTAGACTTATAGTATCTGTTGAAGATACTGGTATTGGAATAAAACGTGATAAGATAGATAAATTATTTGATAAGTTTGAACGACTTGATGAAGATAGAAATACAACTATAGAAGGTACTGGTTTA
The DNA here is from genome assembly GCA_944351375.1 of uncultured Bacilli bacterium. Lineage (GTDB taxonomy): Bacteria > Bacillota_I > Bacilli_A > RF39 > UBA660 > Onthousia. The sequence continues at coordinate 6,537 of CALVPN010000036.1, forward strand.
GGACTTGCAATTACTAAAAAGTTAGTACAACTTATGCATGGTGAGTTAGTTGTTCAAAGTGTATATGGAAAAGGAAGCAAATTTACAATATCGATTGATCAAAAAAATGCACCATCTGATGTAAAACTAGAAGATACTTTAGAAGTTAGTAGAGAAGAGCTTGTAAAAGATAAAGATATTATTGGTAAAAGCGTTCTTGTTGTTGATGATAATAAGTTAAATATAAAAGTTGCTACAAGACTTTTAGAAGAGTATAGAATAACAGTAGATAGTTGTGAAAGTGGTATGGAATGTTTAGAAAAAGTTAAATCTATTAAATATGATTTGATCTTTATGGATGATATGATGCCTAAAATGAGTGGTACAGAAACTTTCCATAAATTGAAAGAAGATCATAACTTTAATACTCCTGTTGTAGTACTTACCGCTAATGCTATTGCAGGTATGGAAGAGAAATATTTGAGTGAGGGATTTAATAGCTATCTTGCTAAACCTATTGAACGTAAAGCCCTTGACAGTATTATAAATAAGTATTTGAATAATGAATAAACTATGCTATACTTTAAGTATAGGAGGGTATTATTATGAGAGATGTAAATTTACTTATTAATAATGGTGTAAATGTTAAAAAAAGTTTAGAATTATTTGGAGATATGGCGACTTATGATGATACATTGGGCGACTTCCTTCAAGACATTAATGAAAAAGAAACTAAGATTAAACAAACTAAAGAAACTGGAGATATGGCTAATTATGCTATTTTAGTTCATGGTCTAAAAAGTGATGCAAAGTATTTTGGCTTTGATACTTTAGCAAGCCTTGCTTATAACCATGAAATGGCTAGCAAAGAAAATAATATGTACTATGTAACTGAACATTTTGATGAATTAATAACTGAGCTCGATCGAATTGTCCACTTAGTTAAGCAGTATTTAGGACTTGAAGAAGTTGGTACTGCTACTACTTTTGTGGCCCCTAAAAAAGATCGAGCTCTAATTGTAGTTGATGATTCTGCGGTTATTAAAAATTTTGTTAGTAAAATTTTTAATAATCAGTTTAAAGTTCTAATGGCAAATGATGGTAATGAAGCTTTACAAATAATTTCTAATAATAGTGGCATAAAAATAGTGGGAATGTTACTTGATCTTAATATGCCTAACTTTAATGGCTTTCAAGTATTAGAGTATTTTAGAAATAATAAATTATTTGATTTAATTCCTGTTTCTATTATTACAGGTGTTGGTGATGATGAGTTAGTTGCTAAAGCCTTTAATTATCCAATAGTAGATGTCTTAAGAAAACCATTCAATGAAAGAGATATAAAAGAAGTAGTAGAAAAAACAGTACAGTATGCTCATTAATTTGAGTATACTTTATTTTTGGAGGTAAGGATGAAAATAATAGAAATTGATGATATAAAATATTTATTTAAAAAACGTGATATTAATGCTAATAAAGGCAATTTTGGTAAAGCAGGGCTATATGGAGGAAGTATTGAATACTCTGGTGCTTTAAAGCTTTCTTATTTATCGTTATCATCTCTTCGTAGTGGGTGTGGTATTAGTAGAGTTTTAGTAAAAAAAGAAGTATTACCTTTATTAGGACCTAACATATTAGAACAGACATTGTGTATATTACCTGACTATAATGATAGTTTCTATGATACGTTAAATAACTATATTAAAGATTTAGATTCACTTGCTTTTGGAATGGGGCTAGGTAGTGATAAACATCTAGAAGAAGCATTAGAGTTTCTTATAAAAAACTATACTGGTAATTTAATAGTAGATGCAGATGGATTAAATACTTTATCTAAAATGAATTTAAATATATTAAAATATAAGAAATGTAATATCTTATTGGGTCCTCATTTAAAAGAATTTTCTAGACTTTGTAATAAATCTATAGAAGAGATAAAAAAAGATTCTTTAAACTTAGTTAAAGAATTTGCTAGTACATATAGAGTAACAGTTCTCTTAAAAGGACACACAACGACTATATCTGATGGAAAAGATATTTATTTAGTTAAAACAGGTACTCCTGGTATGGCTACAGCAGGTAGTGGGGATGTTTTATCAGGAATTTTGTCAGGACTTCTTGCTTACTTAGATTTTAATCTTTTAACTGTTGCAGCTGGTGTTTTACTAAATGGTGTTGCAGGATGCCTCGCAGAAGAAGAGAATACTGATATATCTATGATAGCAAGTGATACTATTAATAATATAGGTAATGCTATTAAGGTTATTAGAGAGTGAGTATTATGGATGAAATATTTATTGCTATTGAAGGCTTACTTGATTTAATAACTGAATTTATTTTGGATAGAGTTTTTGATAAAAAGAAAACTCTAAAAAAGAGATTGCCATATATAATATTTTACATTTTAATATTAAGTTTAATTATTGCTTGTTTATTGATAGGTGGTATCTATTTAGTCAAAGACAATAATCTAATAGGTATTATTTTATTAGCGTTTGCTGTAATTTTTATTACTCTATTAGTTTATCCATTTATAAAGTATAAATAACTTTTGAACATAATAAAACCCTTGCTTGGCAAGGGTTAAATTCATAATGGTGTCCACGACGTGATTCGAACACGTGACCGATCGCTTAGAAGGCGATTGCTCTATCCAGCTGAGCTACGCGGACA
>CALVPN010000037.1 GCA_944351375.1 uncultured Bacilli bacterium
CCCTTTCTCTGTCCTATTGTATAGTACATAAGACCAATATGTTCTCCTAATATTTCGTTAGTATCTATATTAACAATATTCCCTTTTTTATTGGGTAAATAATTCTTAAGAAAGTTTTTAAAGTTTCTTTCACCTATAAAACAAATACCAGTAGAGTCTTTCTTCTTAGCAGTAATTAAACCATATTTTTCGGCAATCTCTCGCACTTCTTTTTTATCTTTAATATCTCCTAGTGGAAATAAAACGTTTTTAAGTTGTTCTTTAGATACTTGAGATAGGAAATAAGTCTGATCTTTATTATGTTCATGACTTCTCATAAGTCTACCATTTTCTATTTTTGCATAATGTCCTGTAGCAATATAGTCAGCGCCTAACTTTTTCGCTTCCCTAACGAATAAATCAAACTTAATATATTTATTACACATGATATCAGGATTAGGAGTCCTTCCTTTCTTTAATTCATCTAAAAAATAAGTAAAGACATCATCCCAATACTCTTTAATAAAATCTAATCTATGTAAAGGTATTCCTAACTTATCACACACAGCTTTAGCATCATTATAATCTTCTTCTTGAGGGCATATATTATTGTCTAGATTAGGATTGCCTAAGAAATCATTATTAATAGAGCTATCCCAATTACGCATAAATAAACCAATAACATCATAGCCCTGTTCTTTTAAAAGAATAGCAGCGACAGATGAATCTACTCCACCACTTATTCCAACTACTACTTTCTTCATAGATACCACCTCTAATTCGTACTAATTATACTATATTTTTTCTTGGATTTCAATTTAAAATGTGGTATAATATAAAATACTTGAAAAGGGGGAGTTTTTATGGACAAAGGAATTATTGATAGAATTGATGATTTGAATCTAGCAATTTTGGCATATAATAATGAATCAGTAATTAAAGAAGCATATTATACATACTTTACTATTAGTAATAGATGTGAACTTAATAGCCATCTTAAAAGAATTGGGAATTTTTTAAAAAGGTATAATATTAGTTATGACACTTTTTTAGATTATGTAAAAGCATATGGTTTACTGTTTTTAAATATAAGTATTGAAACGCTAAAACATAGAATTACTGCCGTTAGTTCTTTAAGTAAAGATCAGTCTAAAGCAAAAAATGATAAATTATTTACGATTGTTTCTGAAATTAAAAACTCTAGCAATGATGAACAAATTGAAAAGCTAGTATTTTCTAATCATATATATTTAGATAAAATTGACTATCTATTCACTAAAGGTTATTTGGATAGACAATCATACGATTTAATATCTTTTAAAGTAAGTAACGCTATAGAAAGTCTTAGTAAAAAATATTTTTTTCTTCACTTTTCAACTGGATTTAGTATTATAGAAAAAGAAGATAATGAAGAAATAATTGAAATTATTATTAGAAACAATAATTTACATAAATGTGATATTAGAAGTTTCATATCAACTTATAGAAATAATTTAACTGATATAGAAAAAGAAAATTTAGAAAAAAGTATTAGTGATAAATTGGAAGAAGCCAAAGAAAGAATTAAAATAAAAGATGATAAGGAAAGATCAAAACAATTAGAAAATATATTAAATAGTATTGATTTCACATTGTTTCTTGATAATAATATTAAATCGGTTAATGATTTTTGCTGTTTAATGGGGATTAATAGATCAGATTATTATATATATTTAGAGCTCCTTAAAGATTTAAATAATCCTTTATATTTAGCAATAAAAGAAAAAAGTCATAACAGTAGAAAAAATATTAATAGCGAATACTCAAAAGATAATGTAGTTTCTATAGCTAATCAAATAAAAAATGGTTGTTTAGATAAGAATGGTAATACTAGAAAATTTGAACTATTAGACTATTTTCTTCAAACTAAATTAAGTCCTGGGAAATTTGTTGATGCTTATAGGAAAAGTGAGAAAAGAAATGAAGATACTTTACTGGCAATAAGAGACTTTTTTAATAATAATGTAATTTCTGAATTTGATAATGATTGTATGTTATTTATAACTAGTGAACTTAATGGTACTACTATCTTTATGCTTAACGATGAGCCATACGAAGTAACAAGAGAAGAAAAAGAAGATGTTATTAACTTTCTCCAAGAGAGAGGAATCCCTCTTTATACGAAAGTATACAAGCAAGCTTTAAAAAGACATATAAATGGTAATTTAATATTAGAAGATGAGAAAAGACTTTAGAAATGATAATATTTATATCCTCAATATTACTATTCTAATAAAGATAGAATTGAATTGTTAACTTAAACAACTAATTTTATTAAAGCTGGAGATAAAAATACTTCTATAAAACTACAAGTTATAAATATTAAAAGAACTGTTACATATACTTGTATATATCTTTTCATAGAACTTCTTAGATTAATATCTATACCTCTAAATAAATATTTAAATAATTTAATACCAAAATAAAGAGCATAGAAGCCTAAAAATAGTGACATTAATAAAGTAATCAACTGATGTGGAAAAAGATAAGTAATGGCCTTTAAAATGCCATTAAAATGATATGTGTAGATAATAGAAGATATAGAAAAACCAAATATAAAGGAAGCTGATGCTAAACTAAATATTATTAGAGGTATTCCTATAATAGATATACCTAATAAGAAAATAAATGTTACAAAGGAGATGTTTCCTATTAAACTATTAATTAATGCACTCTTATAATCTATATCATTATTCTTAATACTAGTAAAGAAACTATCTAAACTAGTAGTTACAAGTGCATGATCACTTTTATTTAAAATAACAGCATAAATAATACCAAGAAGTAAACCTATAGACATTACTACTATTAGGAAGATGTATATTTTCTTTTGTTCTGCTAATTTGTTAGTTACTTTAGTCTTTACTTTTTTTAGTTTTAAATCCATTATAATCACCTAGTAAATATTATTCAAAAATAAATATTATTTACCTAAATTTATTTTACAAAAATAGACTTTTTATATATAATTAAAAATGAGGTGAAATTGATGAATCAAAAAGTGGTAAAGATTGTTTCTGCTATTATGTTAGTAGCAATACTAGCTTCAGTAATTAGTGTAATATTCTTTTATGTAATATAAAAAAGAAATAGATCAAGCAGTTCTATTTCTTTTTAAATGAAACAACTTTTCCACTATTCACATTATAATCACTATTATCAGTAACGATTATATCTTCCATAAATAATTCTTTTATTAATTTATCCATATCAGAAGTAAATTTTTGCTTTAAATATTCATTATCTTTTAAATCAAACTCTTCTAGTTCTTCTTCTAGCTCAAATACATTCTCTAAATGATATTTACGAATTATTTTATCTAAAACACTATAAGGTTCAAAATAAAATTTTCCTCTATATTCTTCCATAAATTTGTCTACTTCTTGATAAACTATACTTACTCTTTGTTCATTAATTCTATTAATATAATTATTCCAATTATTCTTAACTAAATTTAAGTCTTTAGATAACTTATCTAAAAGATATATGTGACTTTCTAAATATTCTTTTAAATAATAATCTAAACTACCGATATAATCTAATAAATACTTAATATTCCCTATTTTAATTAATTTCTCTTTATCTTTAATATTTTTATGAACTATTTCTTCAAAATTCTTATCTTGATAAAAAATCTCATATAAAAAGCATAAAGCATAGTAATCAAGTATTAAAGGTTTATCTTCATATTTAGATAACACTACTTCAAAACCAAGACCTATTAATTCTTCAAGTTCTTTATCACTATTTTGAACTGCTCCTACTTCTATTTTATCTGTAACATAAAACCCTGCTCTTGATATTTTATAATCATTAAAACTATCTTTATCTATAGCAGCAATTAAAACAATAATCTCTTTATATTCTAAACTCTCTACATCTAAACTATCTAATAAGTAATCAGCATCTTCCTGATAGACATCTAAGTTATCTTTAAAGTTAAGTAACATATACTTAATAACATCATAACTTCTTTTATAAGATATATCTAAATAACTGTAATATGATATATCACGAGATAGTTTTAAAACATCAAAAAGAAAGTTATTATCACTTTCTAATTTTTCTAAAGTTTCTTTTTCTATATCATTACCTATAAAATAGTCATATATTAATTTTTTACTATACATATCTCACCTATTTAAATAACTTAGTAGTATTAACTCTCTTGTTATTAGAAAGACAACTTACTTTCTTAATATTTTTCTTTTTGTTATAATTTCCTTTAACTTTTTTCGCTTCCATAAACTCCCCTTACCTTTCTATATATCCTTCTATTTCTGGTGTAATATCACTAACTAATAGATCACTAGTATCATACTTTAAGACTATATCATTAAGTCTTTTTTTATCTTTGGCAAGATATAGTAAAATTAAACCTGCAATTCTATTAGCAGTATATTGATTTAATTTATAGACATCACTTGGATTAATATTATATTTTCTGATAATATCGTTAATTGGACCATATTTATATATATAATTAATATAACTTCTTGTAATTAATTCAATATTTTTATCCTTTTTTAAAAATTTGGCAGTTTTCCATACTTTCATAGTATTCCCCCTTGTAAGTTCTATATTATATCACATTTGATTAATTTTGGCAAGATTTAACACGTCTTTTTTTCTTAAAACGCTCCATAATAGTAATGTAGCTTAAGGAGTTGATCTAGATGAATTTTTTAAAAAAATTAAAGCTACAAATAATTTTTCCTCTTCTTATACTCTTTATTATGCCCACAAACATTTATGCTTATTCCAAATATATTATCCCAGGTGGAGAAACCATTGGTATAGAAGTTAACTCTGAAGGAGTTTTAGTAGTTGGCTTTTATGAAGTAGAAAGTAAATATATTGGAAAAGATGCCGGCTTTGAAATTGGTGATACTATTACAAAAATAAACGATACCAAAGTAAGTAATATTGATGAAATGGTAAATGTTGTTAATGAAGAAGCTGTAAATGATAATCAGTTAGATGTAACTATTATTAGAGATGGTAAGTCTTCGGATTTAACTTTAGATATGATTTGTAATAGTGAAAATGTTTGTAAAACTGGTCTTTATGTAAAGGATGAAATAACAGGTATTGGTACACTAACTTATATCGATCCTAAAACAACTATCTTTGGAGCTTTAGGACATGAAATAACTGAGCGAACTACAGGTGAAAGATTCGAAATAAAAGATGGTAAAATTTTTAAAGCTACAGTTACTGACAATACAAGAAGTGAAAATGGATCACCTGGTGAGAAAAATGCAACTTATGATGAATCTGTAACTTATGGTAAGATTAACTCTAATGAAGAATCAGGAATTTTTGGTAAATATACTGCTGAATTATTAAATGATAAAGCTTTAGAAGTAGGTACTAAAGATGACATAAAAAAAGGCGAAGCGATAATTAGAACAGTTATTAATGGTAGTGAAATAAAAGAATATACTATAAATATTTTGAATATTAATAAAGATACTGCTATAAAAAATATTCTTTTTGAAATAACAGATGAAGAACTATTGAATGAAACTGGAGGTGTCATTCAGGGTATGAGTGGGTCCCCTATCATTCAGAATAATAAAATAGTTGGAGCTGTTACTCATGTTATAGTAAATGATGCTAAGAAAGGGTATGGTATTTTTATAACAACTATGTTAGAAGAAGGAGATAAGAGTGCTAGCTAATACTAACACTCTTTTAAATAAAAAATAACTAAATTAATAGCTATTTTAAGTAATTAATAATCTCTTTTAAGTTATCTTTAGTAACAAAAGTCCCACCATTTTTAAATAAGTTTAAAAGTTCTTTATCATCTTTAGCAAGATCTTTACCAATAACAGGAAGAAACTTCCTAAAGAAAAAGTTTAATTTACTATAATTAATTCCACCTCTAAGATAAAAGAGAGGAAGTTTTATATTATTATTATTTTTTAAAGTATTAAGATAATCTTTACTATAGGCAAGTGCACCTACAGCAATAATTACTTTTACATTATATTTCTTTAATATTTTAGAAAGTCCCATTATTTTAGAAGCATAGATATAACTAAGGAATATTATCTCATCATTTTCACTAACTTTAGCATCTTTATATGAATAACATGGAATATTTAACTCTTTACTAAGCATCCTAGCATATCTTTCAGTATGTCCTGTTTTACTTTTATAAATTATTACTCTACTCATTAAATTTCTCTCTTTTACTATATGGTTCTATAAGTTCAAACTTATACTCTTGCTCTACATTAGGATACTTTTCATGATTAACTTTTCCCATAAAGTCTTTTAAAGGTCTAACCCAACAACTTCCATCTTCATATAGTTTTCTATATATAACCAAATCTTCTAAAGTCTCACAGTCTTTAGCAATTTCTTCAACTAAATAATAATCTCCTTTAAAGTGCTTATATATACCATGAATTTTAATTTCTTTCATAATTATGCCTCTACTTCTCCTTTGAATTCAGATAGACTTCCATCTTCATTAACTATAGAAGTTAAAGCTTTTTCAGCTTCTTTTAAATCTTTATCACATTCACTAGCAAGCTTAGTTGCTTTAGTAAAATAATCTATCGCTTTATCTAGTTCCACATCACCATTTTCTAAAGCTTTAACAAGTGTTTCTAGTTCTTCTATTTTCTCTTCGAATTTTTTCTCTTTCTTTTCCATAATTTCTTCCTCCTATTTTATAATAGCTTTTTTACTACCATCTTTTAATTCTATATTTATTAAATCATCTTGTTTTAAGTCTTTTATACTAGTTACGGCTTTATCATTAAGTTTAATAATACCATAACCTCTCTCTAGTGTTTTTAAAGGAGATAAGGTATCTAATTTACTCAACAATAATGCATATTTTTGCTTAGTCTTATCTAATATTACTAAAGGATTACTAAATAAAGGTCTTGTCTTAATATTATTTAGTTTAATCTTCTCTTTATCAATAATAACTTTATAATTCTTAACTAAACTTTCTGTTAAATAATCAAGTTTTTGAATCTTAGCAGAGTATAAATCTAAAGGATTATTTAAGATATAATGCCCTTTAATATTATCAAGTCTTTTTTTCTTTAATTCTAATATTGTTCCTACTGCTTTCCTACTTCTTAAATTTAACTGATTAATATAGTTTATAACATCAGTTTTATTAGGAACTGCAATCTCTGCTGCACCTGTTGGTGTAGGTGCTCTAAGGTCTGCTACAAAGTCTGCAATAGTAAAGTCTATTTCATGACCTACGGCACTGATTATCGGTATAGGACACTCGAATATTGCCCTTGCCACTATCTCTTCATTAAAGGCCCATAAGTCTTCAATAGAACCTCCACCTCTACCTACTATTAGAACATCAAGATTATAGTCTTCAGCACGTTTAATCTGCCTTACAATATCTTCTTTAGCACCTTCTCCTTGTACTAAACTAGGTAAAAGTATTACTTCAGTTAAAGGAAATCTTCTATTAATAGTAGATATTATATCTCTTATAGCAGCCCCTGTTGATGCCGTTATTACTCCAACACGTTCTGGTATCTTAGGAATAGGTTTTTTGTATCTATCATCAAATAATCCTTCACTAGCAAGTTTCTTCTTTAACTGTTCAAAAGCAACGTAAAGATTACCTACACCATCTTCCATCATTTCATTAACATAAATCTGATATCCACCTGTCGCTTCATAAACAGATATTCTTCCAGTTACAAGTATCTTCATTCCATCTTCTGGAGTAAATTTAACTTTACTAGCACTACTTGCAAACATAACAGCATTAATTCTACTACCTTCATCTTTAATAGTAAAATAAAAGTGTCCCCTAGTATGTGCTTTAAAATTAGATATTTCTCCTTTAAGATAAACTTCTCTTAAATTAACATCATTATCTAACTTATATTTAATATATTTAGTTAACTGACTAACTGTTAAGTATTCTTTATTCATTTACGTCCTCACTATGATAAATATTATCTAAAACCCCATTTAGCATCTTAGTAATTTTCTCATCACTATATTTTTTAGATACCTCTACCCACTCATTAATACTAACAATACTAGGAGTATCAAGATACTTCAATTCATAACTTGCTAAAAGGAATAAAGCCTGATCTACTTTATTTAATCTATTAAGAGCCCAATCAGACATATATTTATTAACTAATTTAGTTAATTCTTCTCTTTTTTCGATTACTCCATTAACTAAAGAATTAACAAAATCATTTTCTACTTCATATTCTTCTTTAATTAAATCTTCTACATCATAATAAACATTAGCATCATCAAAGATATTTATCTTATAAATTATACGAAGAGCTATTTCTCTTACTTCATTTCTTGTTTTCAAAAGTATCACTCGCTTTCTTACTTTATTTTATCAGAAAATGTTACATATGAAAAGAACAAATATCAAATAACATTTCTAATTATATTTAGTCATATAAAAACCTCGTTTCTCATGTTCAAGAAACG
>CALVPN010000038.1 GCA_944351375.1 uncultured Bacilli bacterium
ATAGAAAATAAAACAGTAAGATGTGCTCTTGTAAATAATAGTATAAGAGATATTATGAGAAATAAAGAAAAAGAAGGAGAATTATTATTTAATTTTTCTATTAATTTAGATACTTTAAAGGCAGTTAATCAAAAAAATGCAAATAATTCTTTTATATATGCAGGGTGTAATGTATTAAGAGAGTCTATATGTAAAAAATATGATTTAGAAAATTTTGAGATTTCTCAAAGTTATATATCTTTTTATGATAAATTAGAAAAATGTAATTATATTATGGAAAGTTTAGTTGAGCTTAAGGATAGAGATATAGATGATAGAGAAAGACATTTTTTACTAACAAAAGGAGTTCAAGACGGTGGTGTATGGGATTTCTTTTCTAATATTATTAATAAATATGGCTTTGTTCCTAAAACAGCGATGAGTGATACGTATCAAAGCCTTAATCCTGATGAAATGAATCATCTGCTTGATAGAAAATTAAGACAATTTAATGCTAGATTACTTACTAGTAATGAGAATTTAGATTATTTAAAAAGTTTATATTTAGATGATATTTATAGAATACTAGCTTGTTGTTATGGTGTTCCACCAAAACAGTTTGATTTTGAATATACAGATAAAGATAAAAAATATCACATTATTAAGGGAATTACTCCTTTAGAATTTTATCGTGAATATACTGATATAAACATAAATAACTATGTATGTATTACTAATGTACCAACAAAAGATAAAACTTTTAATAGAACTTATAGTGTTAAATATTTACAAAATGTTATAGAAGGAAAAACACCTATATTTCTTAATCTTCCTATTGAAGAGTTAAAAAAACTTGTAATTAAGCAATTACAAGCCAAAGAAGTAGTTTGGTTGGGTTGTGACTTCAAAAAAACAATAGATAAAAGGGATGGAATATTTGATGATATGAGTTTTAATTATTATGATACCTTTAAAACTGATTTCTTTATGACTAAAGAAGAAGCTCTTGATAATTATGAAAGCTCAATGAATCATGCTATGGTAGTTACTGGAGTTAATTTAGAAGATAATAAATCAACCAAATGGAAACTCGAGAATAGTTGGGGTGAAGATGTAGGTAATAAAGGATATTTTGTCGCAAGTGATTCTTGGTTTGAAAAGTATGTATATCAAGTTGTTATTAATAAGAAATATTTAACTCAAGAACAATTAGATGAAATGTCATATGAACCAGTAGAGTTAAAACCATGGGATCCTATGGGGACATTAGCATAGATTAATTAATTTATTTGTGTTATAGTAGTAAATAAGAAAGAAGGAAGTAATATGAGAGATGAATTAAAATATCCTAGAGCTTTTGCTCTAATGCCTGTACCTGTAGAAATGGCTTATAATGAAGCAGAACTTAAAGTATATAATGGTGTATACTGCTATGTTGTATCTCCTTGCTATATTGTTAGAAGATGTACAGACTATATGCAAGATGAATATGGTATTGAAAATGATGGCTTTGAAGTCGTTTTTCCACGAAAATATTTAGGTGAACAATTTGAGTTTAATAAAAGGACAATACCTGGAAAAAAATTAGATATAGTTCCTGAATTGTATCCTTCTGTTTCATATATTAATAGGAGAAAAAAATATAAAAATACTATTTTTCTTGATTATAATCAGTTAACAGAAGATTATGAAGAAGCTATAAAGATGCGTGATAAAGAAAATGAAAAGTTAGTATTAAGCCATATTTCAGAACACAATTATTTATGTACTTGTAGAAACTGTGTAGACGAGGACGCCTATAAAGATGCAATTAATGATAAGGCGACTGAAAAAATTGCTATATATAATGAAGAAGTAAATAAATATCAAGAAGAACTTAATAAATTAGAACCTAAAGAACAAGTTAAGAAAAAAATAAAAACACCTGCGAATAAGTAGGTGTTAAATACTTTATTGGTAGCCTGTACGGGGTTCGAACCCGTGAATACGAGCTTGAGAGGCGCGCGTGTTAAACCACTTCACCAACAGGCCATAACAAGTTACTAATAAATTTTAGCACACTTTTTTTAAACTTGCAATACTTGCATGGAATAAAAATATATGATATAATACTCTTCCTATGGAAAGGCAGTGATTTATATGATAAGTTTACCATTAATGATAAATGATGTAATATTAAAAGTAACTATTAACTTTAAAGATTTAGAGGTAAAAAAAGATAGATTAGATTCAGGGGCAAAAGATGTAAAAGAAAGTGACATAATTATTGGTAAAACTCATCTTAAAGCTTATGAAGATACTAAAAAGCCTATTACAGATCCTAAAGCTATTACAGATTTTATTAGGAGGAATATTAATTACGGAAGTGAGAATGCTAATTATATCGAAGTAAATACTAAAAGATATAAAGATAGAGATTTCTATGATACTTATATTGTTCCTGCTCCATCATATAAACCTAATGAAGTAAATGATTATATTTATGGTACACTTGTCAATAATATTAGACTTAGTAGTCCAGATAAAATAAAGAAAACAAATATATCACTTGCTAGTATTGGTTTTGATGAACTATTTAATGGAAGTTTTTATGAAAAACTTGCAAGTATCAAAAATAAGAATTCTAATCCAATATATATTAGAAATAGTTTAATAAATGCAGGATGTGAAAGACAATTACAAATATTAGATTTCTTTAATGAATTAGATTATGAAATAAGTAGAAACAGTGATGTTATCTTAACTTATGAATTAAATACGGTAAGTGATTTTTTTAAAGATTCTAATAAGTTAAATAATATATTAACTAATTATAAGACTATTGCTTCAAATAATTATGATAGTTATATGTATCTAGCAACATTAAATAGTTTGGTAAATGGAAAAAATTTAGATTGGCCAATACTTTCAGAAGAACAACAAAAGATTCTTATTAAAAGATTAAATTCTAGCAGTAAGGCGGCATAATTATGAAATTTAGAAGATTAGAAAACTTAATAGGAGCTTCATCATTAGAAAAATTAAAAAACTCTACTATTCTAGTTATTGGTTTAGGAGGAGTAGGTGGTTATGTTGTTGAGGCACTTGTTAGAAGTTGTGTTGGTAATTTAATATTAGTAGATTTTGATAAAGTTGAAATTACTAACTTTAATAGACAAATAATTTCTAATAATAAAAATCTTGATAAATATAAAGTAGATTGTTTTAAAGAGAGAATAGAGACTATTAATGAAGAATGCAATATTATTACTTATAATTTAAAAATAGATGATATTAATATCAAAGATATTTTTAATACTAAAATAGATTTTGTTGTTGATGCAGTTGACGATGTAAAAGCAAAGATAGCTATAATTAATTATTGCTTAAATAATAATATAGACTTTATTAGTTCTATGGGTACTGGTAATAGATTAGATCCAAGTAAGTTAACTATTACAAAATTAGATAAGACTTACAATGATCCACTAGCTAGAATAATGAGAAGTAAATTTGATAAAAGGGTACAGAAAAAAATAACAGTATGTACATCGATAGAACTTCCTTTAAAAGTAATTGATAAGTCTTTTGTTGGATCAACTGCTTTTGTGCCAAGTAGTGCAGGGCTTTTAATAGCAAGTTATGTAGTAAGAAAATTAATTTAAATATAATTAATGGGGGTTGGTTATATGAGTATGAGTAAATGTATAAAATTAAGTGATTATTTAGATTTATTATACTTTAAAAGTAATTATATAGTAATTAATAAATTCATAAATAGTAGACTTAGAAGATATGAAAAAATAGGTAGGAAAAGAACATTTTATTTAGAAGAAATACTCAAAATGTTGGATGCTAATGATGATTATAATAAAACTGAATATATAGTAAACTTAAAAACAAAAATAGAGTTGTTATTAGTTAAAGAAGAGAATAAAAGTTATTTTGAATATATTTCTTATTTATTAGAAAAAGATAGTTTAACTGAAAATGATATTATTTCTTTTATAGCATTAATTGATAATAAAAAATATCTTTTAAAAAAGTTAGTTAGTAAAGTTAATAATATATCATCTTTTAATAATATGACTTTAAATATAATTAAAGATAGAATTAGTGATGATGGTTTTATAGAATCCATGATATATAAAGAGAAAAAAGCTAAAGCAGAAAGACTTGTTTTAGAATTAAAAGATCTAAATGATGATAGTAATGTTAATTTAGATATTTTGAAAACTAAATATACGGAATTATTTGATATTTTAAAGACTACATCTTTAGATATAAATAGCGCTAAAATATTAGTTATTACTATAAATGAAGTTATAAATAAAATTCAATCATTTTATCATGATTGTTCTGATTTAATTGAAATAATTAATAATATTAAAAATATCATTGGGACTGTTCCTATTAATAAAATTACTAGTGATGTGATTAATAATTCTCTTAATATAGATTTAGGAATGTCGTTTAATGGTAAGTTAAACTATAATATTTCTAATAGTTCTTTTATTCATCAAGATACGCCTATAATTGCTCTAGATAAAGAGTCATCACTTGATTTAGATAGTGCTTTTTCTATCGATAAAGATAATGATTTATACTATTTTGATGTATATGTTACCAATGTTCCATCATTTTTAGGACATAATAGAGATTTAAGTATTAATTCCTATAAGCAGGGAACATCATTTTACTTAAGAGATAAAGGTAATACTATTAATTATGATATGTTACCAGCAAATCTTTCTCATGATTATTTAAGTATGTTAAGTAAAGATGTTTCTTTAAAACCTAAAGATGCTATAGTTTTTCATTTTGTTATTGATAAAAATGGTATTATATGTTCATCATCTGTTAATAGAAATAAAGTTCTTGTAGATTATAACTTAACAAGTTATGATGCTTCTAGGATATTAAATAAAGAAGAAATAAGTAGTAAAGTTGATAAATCAATTTATTTATTAAGAGATTTGTGTAAGACTGTTTCAACATCTTCAACAAAACAGTATCTTTCTAATCTATCTAAAGTAACTATTGATGACATGATTGCTTTTCCTTCTGTTTCAGTAAACTATTATCTTGCAGATGAACTTAAATTTGGTATTTATCGTGAAAATGGGGTATATACAAGTAAACCTGTTAATGATATTTATCTAACAGGTAGTGCACCTTTAAGACGTTATGTGGATGATATAAACCTTGCTATACTTCTTGAACAAAAAGGATTACAGAGTTTCAATAAAGATGATTTTAGATATTTAGAGAATAATTTCGATGAAATAATAGAGCATTTAAATGAACAAAATTTTCTTGATAAATACATTGAAAATAATAACGCTTTAGTAAAAAAATACTATTTAAAACGAGACTAAAAACTAGTCTCGTTTTAAAATTTTCTATAAAGTCCTACAACTTTACCAAGTATTGTTACTTCATCTAAAATTATAGGATCCATTGTGTCATTTTCTGGTTGTAACCTAAAGTGACCATTTTCTTTATAAAAAGTTTTAACAGTCGCTTCATTATTATTATTCATAGCAACTACAGTTTCACCATTTCTTGCAGTATTACATCTTTCTACTATTAAGATATCGCCATCATAAATACCCACATTAATCATAGATTCACCACTTACTTTTAAAGTAAAAATTTCTTTTTGATTACCAAATAATTCAGTAGGTAAGGCAAAAGTTTCATCAGGACGTTCTATCGCTTCAATTGGTGTTCCTGCAGTTACTTTACCAAGTAAAGGAACTTTAACAACCTCATCATCATTATCTAAATATTCATTATCAACTAATACTTCAATAGTTCTATTAGTACCGCTACCTTTCTTAATATATCCTTTTTTAACTAGTTGTTTAATATGAAAATGAATAGTAGCAGGACTAGATAATTTCGCTTCATCTCCTATTTCTCTAACAGTAGGCGGATAACCATTTTTGGCAATCAATTTCTTAATAATCTGTAATATATCATACTGTCTATCAGTTAGTTTTTCCATTTGACACACTTCCTCCTTTATTTGTATTTAGTTTAGCATAGGAGGTGTAAAATGTCAAACAAATCTTCGAAAATATATTGACATAAACATCTGTTCGATATAAAATGATATCAGAAAGAAGGAGTGATAGATATGTTAAGTTTAAAAAAAATTTTAAAAACTGCAATTGGTGTTAGCCTAATCTATATGATGGCTGTTGTTCTTACTTTATTTATGTGTGACCGAGTTAATGAGTTAGAAAGTAGCGAAGAGGAAATAATCAACACTACAGTTGCTTTATCTTTAAAATAATTTTAAAAACTCCCTAGTAGTGTGGTACAATAAATAAAGAAAGAGTGGTTAGATATGAAAAAAATAATATTAGTTGATGGAAATAATCTTTTATTTAGGAGTTACTATGCTACTAGTTATAGTGGAGTTATTATGAGAAATTCTAAAGGTTTTCCTACTAATGGTTTATATGGTTTTATTAATATGATGAATAAAATTATCGAAGAAGAGAAACCTAGTTATATTATGGTAGCTTTCGATAAAGGTAAGACTTTTAGACACGATAAATATGATTCATATAAAGCAGGACGTAAAGAAATGCCTGATGATTTAAGATTACAATTTCCTAAAGCTAAGGAAGTTCTTGATGCTTTAGGTATTAAACATTTTGAAATAGATAATTATGAAGCGGATGATATAATTGGTACTCTTGCTAAAGAAGTAGATGAAGAAGATGAGTTTATCGCTACAATTATCTCTAGTGATAAAGATTTATTACAGTTAATTAGTGATGAAGTAGATGTAAAACTATTAAAGACTAAAGGTTCTATTAGATTTAATAGAGAAGTATTTAAAGAATTTTATAAAGTTGAACCAATTAATATGATTGATCTTAAAGCTTTAATGGGAGATATGTCTGATCATATACCGGGTGTTAGAGGAATTGGTGAGAAAACTGCTATTAATCTATTAGAAAAATATAAGACTTTAGATAATTTATATGCACATGTAGATGAGTTAACTCCAAAGACTAAGGAGAAATTAGTAAATGATAAAGAGAATGCTTATATGAGTTATGATCTTGCAACTATATATAGAGATGTAGATATTCCATTTAGTTTAGAAGATTGTAAATATAAAGGATTTAATAGAAAAGAGTATATAGAAATTCTAGAAGAATTAGAGTTTAAATCTTTACTTAAAAAAGTTAATAGTATAGATAGTAATACTTTAGAAGATAATAACAGTAATAGTGATGATAAAAATATAGAAGTAAAAGAGATAGATGTTAAAGACTTTGATAGTAGTAAAGATTATTCCTTTTATATAGAAATGGATGCTTATAACTATAATGAGTCAGTTATTATAGGAGTTAGTTTTACAAATGATAGTGGGACTTGTTTTATAAAAGGAGAAGATGTTGTTAACTATAAAGAGTTATTTGAAAATGATACTCCTAAATCTACTTATGATGTTAAAAAATGTTTCATTCTATTAAATAAATTAGGTATAAAATTAAATAACTGTAATTATGATGCCATGATTGCATCCTATCTATTAGATTATAAAATGAATGATGATATTACTACTTTAATGAATGATTTAAATGTTGAGATTAAGTCTTTTGAAGATACTTATGGAACACTTAAAAGAAGAAAGAAAGTTGAACTAGAAGAGACAATTAAACAGTGTAACTTAAAGAGTAGTTTTATCTATAATACTAAGAGTGATTTCTTACTTAAAATAGATGAGTTTGGAGAGACTAAATTATTTAGTGAAATAGAGATGCCTTTAGCATATGTTCTTATCGATATGGAACTTACTGGTATTAGAGTAGATAAAGATTATTTATTAAAACTAAAAGATGAGTTAGAAGTCAAGATAAAAGACATGGAAGAAGATATATATAAAGATGCTGGATGTGAGTTTAATATAAGTTCTCCTAAACAGTTAGGTGAAGTCTTATTTATAAAGTTAGAATTACCTTATCCAAAAAAGAGAAAGAAAGATGAGACTAGTTACTCTACTAGTAGAGATATTTTAGATAAAGTTAGCCCTTATCATCCTATAGTGAATAAAGTATTAGAATATAGAATGCTTACTAAGTTATATGCTAACTATGTAGTTGGACTTTTAGATAAGATAAAAGAAGATGGTAAGGTTCATACAATCTTTAATCAATGTTTAACTAGGACAGGTAGACTATCATCAACTGAACCTAATTTACAAAATATTCCTATTAGAAGTGATTATTCAAGATTAATTAGAAAAGCATTTATACCTGAAAAT
>CALVPN010000039.1 GCA_944351375.1 uncultured Bacilli bacterium
GATACCTTATCTATGAAGTAGGAATCCTTGGAGGTAACGACAAGGGCGAAATAAAATTTATTTTATTTCTTATGTTCCTTTCTAAATATTGTTCTTTAGAACTATGTAAACAATCTTTAGTTAATGATATTATTTCTAATTCGTTAATCTTAAATATCTTTGAAATCTCATAACTACTGAAAAAATGTTGATTAAAATAGCCAAGTCTAAGAGCAAGAACTAATTTTTCTATATCATTACATTTATTAACATAATCTGCAAATATAGAGTTTTCTAAATTCTTAACCCCCATAAGCAATTTACTTTTAATGCTAGTAGATCTAAACATTTCTAACTCATCACTACTAACAAAGATACTTTTTTTCATCTCACATGAATCTCTAGTAATAAATTCATCTAAAAAATTATTCCAAAGGACAAGATTTAAATCATTTCCAACAATCAAGTTATCTACAACTTTAGTAGTAACATTTCTTCTAATATTACTAGCATCGTCATAAGGCATCATCAATTTATCAGCAATTTCTCTAGTACTTTGATAAATTAAACTGTTTTCTTTAACTAAGCAGAATTCTTGTAAAAAGAATATCTCTTCTCCAACAAAACTTATAGATTTGCCACTTACTTGAGGTTCTAAAGTAAGTTCAGGGTAAATAGTTAAAGCCCATCTTTTCAAATTTTCCTCAATCCTCAACTTACTAAATAATAAGTTTTTGATTTTTTTGTAACTGTTTTCATTAGCAAGTTTAAGTTCTGCAGCCATTTCTTCATCTGTCAAAGGACTATCTTTATGTAAATTTAAAAGAGTAAGTAATTTTCTATTTATATCATCAATATTAGCTTTGTTATTTCCTCTTTTTAGATAAATATTAGGATAATCTTTTTTAACAATTTTGCTTAATCTTTGACTTCTTTCTATTTTTTTAAATAAGATATGTTTTTTATTTGTAAAATTACTGTCACTTTTATATCCTCCTAGGAAAGCAATATCTCTATTTCTTAATTCACTATTATCATTTAATAAAGTAAGTATTTTAATATCTTCATCTGTTAAAGTCTCATCATCATTTTTTCTCTCTTCCTTTAAAGGTGCAAGTAACTCTAAATCTAGATTATCAAATATTAACATAACGCGTTCTTTCAAATATTCACTTGTGCTTAACTTTTTATATATTTTGCGTTTCGTACCAATAAGGCTGCTAACATTCTTAAGTTTAGCTTCACTGACTATTTCTTCATCATTTAAATTTTTATTGTTTTCATCACATAATACTGCTAAAACAGAAAATTCTTGTGTTGTTAGTCTAGGCTGGCTTAAATAGTTTTTAATAT
Organism: uncultured Bacilli bacterium; assembly: GCA_944351375.1. Classification (GTDB taxonomy): domain Bacteria; phylum Bacillota_I; class Bacilli_A; order RF39; family UBA660; genus Onthousia. The sequence goes on from CALVPN010000039.1 coordinate 1,333, forward strand.
CTAAAGAAGGATATAAAACATCAATCTCTGATGTGTAAAAAGCACTATTATTATTAATTTTCCCAATGAATCTATTTCTCCGATCAACATAGTCTATAAGCTCAGGAAATAAAGATGACTCTATTTTATTTTTAGTAAGTGCTTTATTAGCTTCTAAATTAATTAAATCTAGTAAAGCAATATCATATTTATTAAAGATTGCTCGCCTCGTTAGAATAGGAGATGTGTTTTTTTGATCTATATCAATTAAAATTGGCACATTTAATTTTTTTGCATTCTTTATAATCATCTCTTTAATATTAGAATATCGTTCTAAAAGCATTTCCAAATTACTATTAATGGTTAAAAGATTAAAAGCTCTAATTAATTTGTTTTTAGTTTCCGCATACTGCATATCATATTTAATAGAAAGTTCATCAATAGAAAGAGCATCTCCAAACCCTCCACAAAACTCGGCAATAAGAACCACTTGCTCATTAGAAATAAGTTGTTTCTTGTGGTCAAAATACTTTTTCCTTTCAATGAGGCATTCTTTAAAGTCTGGAATAACAGTTTTAATCCTTTTTTTATCTTCTAAATAGGCATCTATTATATCGCTAACTTTAGAAGGAGTCAAAGACACTTCATCAGCTATTTCTACTGTAGAAAGATATTTACCATTTCGTTTATAAAAATATAATTCTAATATCTTATAATCAGCACTATTAATATTACCAGTATTTTTTTCTTCTTTCCCATTAATACTCTTTTTAATAACAGCACTTATATGAAAAATAAATGGTATTTTTACACTTTCATCATAAGAATCAATAGCAAGATTAAAATAGTAATCTACAGTTTCTTCATTAGTGTCTTTATTAAATTTCTTTAATTGTTTTATCACTTCATTCTTAAAAAAGGTAGTTCTAGAACTATTCCCACTTTTTAATTCTTCCACTAATTTAATATTGTTTTCCATCCAAATCCCCTCCAGTACGCATTATTATACAATATTTTTTAAAAATATGCTATACTTAATTAGAAGAAAGGACTGATTTAGATGAATATTAAAATTGAAAGAATTAATCATATGATTATGGAAGAAGTAAGTAAGATATTGATGTTAGAGGTTAAAGATGAAGATATTAAGTTTGTAACAGTTACTGATTGTGATGCCTCTAATGATTTAAGTTATTGTAAAGTATATGTGACAGTTTTAGAGCAAGAAAAAAAAGATGAAACTCTAAAAGCCTTAAACAATGCTAGTAGTTTTATAAGAGGAGAGCTTGCCAAAAGAATAAATATAAGACACATACCGGAGCTTAAATTTATTTATGACGAGTCAGTTTCTTATGGAGCGAAAATTGATAAGATTATAGATGAAATAAATGAGGAATAAAATGAATTATAAAATTATTGTTAATAAAGATAAGTTGCATGACAAAAAAGATTTTTCTAATATTAAACTAGTTAAGATTATTAATGATGTGAAAGAAGAATGCCTACTTGAGAAAAGAACCTTAAAAGCATTTTTAGATTTAAAGAAAGATTTAGAAAAATTAGGTATTTTCATTTCTCTTTATAGTGGTTATAGAAGTCTAGAAGATCAGCAAAGAATTATAGATGAATTTACTGATAGTTATGGTAATGACTATATAAAAAAATATGTCGCTACTGTAGGAAATAGTGAGCATCATACTGGACTTTGTTTTGATATAGATTTGCTTATTAATAATAAAATTATTGATAATGATGAATTGTTTAAATATGAAGATATTTTTGAAAAAATTATAAGTATTTTATCTAACTATGGTTTAATACTTAGATATCCTAAAGGAAAAGAAGAAATAACTGGCTATAGTTATGAACCCTGGCATTATAGATTTGTAGGTAAGAGTACCGCTAAAATAATTATGGATAACAACTTAACTTTAGAAGAGTATGATAAGCTTTATAATAAATCAGGTGTTCTTTTAGTAAATAAACCTATAGGATTAACCTCAAGAGATGTTGTAAATGAAATAGGAAAGATTTTTGATACAAAAAAAGTAGGACATAATGGGACTCTTGATCCTATGGCAGAAGGGTTGCTTGTAATTACTATTAATAAAGCGACTAAAGTAAATGAATTATTAACATCTACTGATAAAGAATATATCGCTGAAGTAAAAGTGGGGATAGAAACAGAAACTTTAGATTTAGAAGGTAATATAATAAGAACGAGTGAGAAAAGAGTTTCAAAAGAAATGTTAGTAGATTTATTTAATAAATTTCCAAGAGAATATTTACAAGAGGTTCCTAAATATTCTGCTATTAAAATAGATGGTAAAAAATTGTATGAATATGCTAGAAGTAATGAAAAAGTAGACCTTCCTAAAAGAAAAGTAATACTTAAAGAGTTAGAGTTGCTTGATGATAAAGAGGATTATTTTAAATTTAGATGTGTTGTTTCTAAAGGAACTTATATTAGAAGTTTAATAAAGGATATGGGAGAATATTTAGATATACCTTGTACTATGAGTAGTTTAAAAAGAACAAGACAAGGAAAATTTAAGTTAGATGATGCTATTAATTTAGAAGATATAACTATAAATAGTAATTTAATTACAATTAGTAATGCCCTAGATATAGATAAAAGAGAAATTAAAGATAAAGACTATAAGAAAATAATTAATGGAGCATCTATAAATAATAGTTATAATACTATAGATAAAGTTTTATTTATAAAAGATAATAAAGAAATTGCTATCTATCAGAATATTAATAACAAATTAAAATGCTTTAAAATGTTAAACGAGACTAATTAAGTCTCGTTTCTATGTCATTACTTATTATTTTTTTGCATAATCCAATAAACTGTTTAACATTATCAATATTAAAAGAGTAAGTATATTCTTTTTTACTATTTTCTATAATTATTCCCATTTGATCAACTATTACTTGTAATTTATCAAGAGGAATTTCATCAAATTTAATATTGGGTATTTCTATATCTTCATAAAATAGAGATAAGTCAAGGTCGTATTCTTCTATTAGAGAAATATTCAAATTAGTATAATCATTATATATTAATTTTTCTATTTCTTCTTTGGTGCATTTTATTTTATTTCCACTTAAAAACTCTATATAGTCACTACTATTAGTTATTTCAGGCATAAAGTATTTAAACCATAGATAATCCGTAAATAAATGAATATAATATCCCATAATAAAAGGATTGTTTAGATTATTCTTATATTTATCTAAAAATTTATCTAGTATAGGAAGGGTAGACTGATCATCAGATAAAAAATGAGATTTTACTTTAGATTCACCTAATTGTTTACTAATATCAGGAGCAATTGTACCTAAAAATAATTCTTTTTCATTCATTTTTAAATCTTTATTAATTTCTTTAGCGACTGCTATATGTATAACTGCACTTGCCATATTTTCACATCCTTTGCAATAAATTTTATCATAATTTAATTAAAAATAATAGACAAATTAAGAGTTTTATAGTATATTATATGCATACCTATTCCTAGTAATTGGAGTTCTTCCTTACACCAGTTACCAAGAATAAGGCTAATCAATAAGAAGAAAGGAAGGTTAAAATGGCTTTAACTAAAGAAGAAAAGCAACAAATCATTAAAGATTTTGGTGTAAATGCAAATGATACTGGATCTGCTCCTGTTCAAATAGCAATTTTAACTAAAGAAATTGAAAATTTAACAGAGCATTTAAAGACTCACATCCATGATCATCATTCACGTCGTGGTCTTTTAATGAAAGTTGGACAAAGAAGAAATATGCTTAATTACTTAGCTAAAAAAGATGTTGCAAAATATCGTGAAGTAGTTAAAAAATTAGGTTTAAGAAAGTAGAGCTTAAGAGCTCTTTTTTCTTGACTTTTATAATTCTTTTTATACAATATGCTAATGAGAAAGTGGGAGAGATTATGAATATAAATAAAATGCTAGGAGTTTTAGATTATCTACATAGAAAAGATGATACTTTTAGAGAAAAGACAGGTATAGAAATGATAGATTCACTTACTAAAGATTATGATTCAGAAAATATTGTTAGCTTTGTGACAGGCAATATTAGAGTATATATAGATATAGAACATACTCAAAGTTCAGTGGTAGATAGAAGCGTTGCATTACTTAGAACTAAACAACAAGGATATGTACCATTAGACTATTTTCCTAGGAAAGTTAGAGGACTTAATGACGAAGAGAAAATTAAAGAAATTTGTTATAAAATAACTGAATTAGAAAAGGGTGCTATGAAGGAGTTATTAAGTACTGATTTATTAGCGAGTAGTGATATGGGTAGAGTATTTACACCTGGTGATATTATTATTGGAGATAGTAAACATGCTAGTCCTGGTATTTATGTTCCATATGTAGATGAAAATAGTATTGTCATTAAGGAAAAAACAGTTGATCCTAAAGTGAAAAAATTAATTAAAGATTATTATATTGATAAAATGTAAAAAGAAAGAGTGGAAATTTCTTTCTTTTTCTGTTATTATACTAATAGATTTATGGAGGAAGTAATATGAGTAAAAAAATATATGAATATGATTTTTTTGGAAAGAAGATAGTAGTAGAACATGGTGAACTTGCTAAACAAGCGACTGGTTCTGTTTTAGTTAGATATAATGATACTGTAATATTAACTGCAACTGTTATTAATAAGAAAGCTAACTTGTTAAGTGATTTCTTTCCGTTAACAGTAAACTATCAAGAAAAACTATATTCTGTTGGAAAGATTCCAGGAGGATTTATTAAGCGTGAAGGAAGACCAACTGATGCTGCAACTCTTGCTGCTAGAATGATTGATAGACCAATGAGACCTTTATTTAAAGAAGATTTTAAGAATGAAGTACAGGTAATTAATACAGTTCTATCAGTAGATCAAGACTGTTCTCCTGAATTAACAGCAATGCTTGGTTCAAGCCTTGCAACTATGATTAGTGGCGCACCTTTTTTAGGGCCTATCGCTGGTGTTAAAGTAGGATATGTTGATGGAGAATATATTATCAATCCAACAGTAGAAGAGTTAGAAAAAAGTAGTCTTGATCTAACTGTTGCAGGAACAATAGATGCCATTAATATGGTTGAAGCAGGTGCTAAGCAAGTTAGTGAAGAGATTATGCTTGAAGGATTAATGAAAGGTCATGAGGCAATAAAAGAGTTATGTAAATGGCAAGAAGAGATAATTTCTGATATTGGAGTTACACCATTCCTTTATGAATCTTTAACTATTGAAGATAGTCTTAAAGATGAAGTAACTAAACTAATAGAGAAAGACTTAGATGAAGCATTAAGAATTAAAGAAAAATTAGAACGTTATGGAAGAATAGATGAAATTAAAGATAACTTATTAGAAAAATATAAAGAAGATAATAAAGAGCTTGTTGAGGAAGAGTTAGATTTATTACTTGTAAAAGTAGAGAAAATATTTAGTGATGTAGAATATCGTTTATTTAGAAATATTGTCGTAAAAGAAAAAATTAGAAGTGATGGCAGAAAGATGGATGAGATTAGACCTTTATCAACTGATATAGATCTACTTCCTAGAACTCATGGTTCTGCTTTATTTACAAGAGGAGAAACACAGTGTTTAGCAGTTACAACACTAGGTGCTTTAGGTGAACATCAAATACTTGATGGATTAAGTCTAGAAGATGAAAAAAGATTTATGTTACATTATAACTTTCCACAATTCTCAGTTGGTGAAACAGGAAGATACGGAGCACCTGGTAGAAGAGAAATAGGCCATGGAGCTTTAGGGGAGAGGGCCTTACTCCAAGTAATACCTAGTGAAGATGAATTCCCTTATACAATTCGTGTAGTATCAGAAATACTTGAAAGTAATGGTAGTAGTTCACAAGCTAGTATCTGTGCTGGATGTATGAGTTTAATGGCAGCAGGTGTTCCTATAAAATCTCCAGTTGCAGGGATTGCTATGGGTCTTATTACAAGTGATGATGATTACACAATATTAACTGATATCGCTGGGATGGAAGATCATTTAGGAGATATGGACTTTAAAGTAGCAGGAACTAAGGACGGAATATGTGCTCTACAAATGGATATTAAAATAAAAGGAGTTACTAGAGAAATATTAAAAGAAGCTTTAGAACAAGCTAAGAAGGCAAGACTTGAAATAATTGATGTTATTAAAAAGCAAATCGCTGAACCACGTAGTGAAGTATCTAAATATGCTCCTAAAACTAAAATATTCTATATTTCTCCATCTAAGATTAGAGATGTTATAGGTAAAGGCGGAGAAATGATTACTAAGATTATTTGTGATTGTAGTAATGTGACTGATGTAAATAATATTAATGCTGTTAAAGTAGATTTAGAAGATGATGGTAGAGTAATAGTATATCATAGTGACCAAGATATTATTGATAAAACAGTCAAGATGATAGAAGATGTAGCAAGAGAAGTAGAAGTAGGAAAGACTTATGAAGCCAAAGTAGTTGCAGTTCATGATTTTGGATGCTTTGTAGAAATATGGCCAGGTTGTGAAGGACTAGTGCATGTATCTCAGCTTGATACTAAACGTATTGACAAAGTAGAAGATGTTGTAAAAGTAGGAGACACTATCTTAGTAAAAGCAGTAGGTATAGATAAAAAAGGTAAAGAAAACTTCTCTAGAAAAGAAGTACTATTAGATATGAAAAAGAAGAAGTCTAAATAAAAACTTCTTTTTTAT
>CALVPN010000040.1 GCA_944351375.1 uncultured Bacilli bacterium
GGAGCGGATGAGGAGAATCGAACTCCCGTAGTCAGCTTGGAAGGCTGAGGTTCTACCATTAAACTACATCCGCATAAGTAAACATCAATTTGTATTGACATTTACAATTATATGAAAAGAAAAGACTCTTGTCAACACTTTTTTTAAAATTATTATAGTGTTACACTAATATTTTCTTTTCTCTTGCCGCCACAAATATAATTTATAGGAATGTGATATGTCATCGCTAGTATAACTAGTTTATTAGTTGGAATCCTAGTTTTACCATCTTCATAATAAGAGTAACTTGATTGTCTAATGTTTAAAACTTTTGCAAATTCTCTTTGTGTTTTCTTTAGTCTTAGGCGATATCTTTTTAATTGATTTCCAATAAATTCTACACTTATATCTTTTTCATATATAATTTCACGTTTATCTGATGTTAAATTAAGCATGTATTCAACATTCGTATGGAAATATTTAGCTAGTTCTACTAATTTTTCTATTGGAAAATTAACATCACCTAATTCCCACATAGCGTAGGTAGTTCTTTTAACGCCAAGAATTTTAGCAACGTCTATTTGTTTTAAATCATGATCTTCTCTTAAATCTCTAATTTTCCCAAACTGCATCTCTACCACCTTAACCATATTTTATTACAGTCATTTTAATATTAAGAGATTTGTCAAAATAACTGATAAACAAAAATTTTTGGAGCAAAAAAATAGATATGGTTAATTATTATAATAGGAGGTGGTAATAATAAAAAGATTAAAAATAGTTTCGCAGGAATCAAGTTACGACTGTGGCCTTTCCTGCCTGCTCATGATAGCTAAATATTATAATTGTAATGTTTCAAAGGACTACTTAGAAAGAGTTAGTAATACTTTTTCTGATGGCACAACTATGTATGGTTTGTTGGAGGCAGCTTTGTCTTTGGGCTTTGATGCTTATGGAAAGAAAGGTAATGTCAGTGATATACCTAAAATATCACTTCCTGTAATTGCCCATATTAAAATTGATGAAAAGAAGAACTTATATCATTATGTAGTAATTACTAATATCACTGATAAGAAAGTTATTATTAAAGATCCTAGTAAACTTATTAAGACTCTATCAATAGAAGAGTTTAGTAAGATATCGACAGGTAATTATCTTTTTATTAAGAAAACTGCTAGTATTAAGAGATTTGTAAAGGTAAAGATTATTAGAAATGAGATTATAAAATTAATTGCTAGTAACAAAAATACTCTTACTTTTATGTTAATTTCAATAATACTTAGTATTAGTCTTGAACTTTTGAATTTGTTTTCTTTAAAGATAATTTTAAATAATGCTTTAACAGTTAAATCTACTTATAATTTAGTAGTTTTGTTACTTATCTTTCTTTATCTTTTAGTATTAAAGACTTTTTATTCATACTTTATACAACTTACTGCTTTGAAACTTACAAAGAAACTTAGTTATCAGTTAAAACTTAATTTAATGAAACAGTTATTATCACTTCCTAATTTATATTATCAAACTAAGGAAAGGGGGATTATTATATCTTTATTTAACGATATAGATACTTTTGTAGATTCATTATTATCTTCAGTATTAACATTTATTAATAGTACTTTTATATTAATATTTATCTACATATTCTTTATGAGTTTATCAAATCTATTAGCTTTCATCCTTATAATTAGTAGTATTATCTTATTTCTTTTTATCTATTATCAGAAGAGTTTAAGTACTAATCTAATTAGTAAATATTATCAAGTTAGAGATAATTATAATAGTAAGTTACAACAAGTAATTATTAATAATGATAAGATTAAGGGTCTACATTTAGAAGAAGTAATGTTTAAGAAAATTAGAAAGGTTACTGATGATGTAGAAGAAGAGAATTATAGAGTTAGTAGGTATAGTGAAGTTATAAGAAATATCTTAAGTTTATTAGAAGGTATTATTTACTTACTAGTTTTAGGCGTAGGGGGCTTTATCTTAATAACTACAACTGATATTAGTTTAGCGACATTCTTACTACTAGAAGGGTTTATCTTTATGGGGTTAAGAAATGTAGAGAACTTAGTATTAATTATCTTGAAATATCAAAATGCTAAAAAAATAAAGGAAAGATTAGATGATATCTTTAATTATGAGAAGGAATTGTTATTACCTTTTCCTAATTATAATTACAGTACTAAAAATATGGGGATAACTATATCTAATTTATACTTTAAATATAAAGATAATCTTGTTTTAAATAATATTAATATGAAGATTAAGCCTAGAGATAAAGTATTTATTTATGGAGATTCTGGTAGTGGTAAAAGTACTCTTGTTAAATTGTTAGGAAGATTCTTATCACTTGATTTTGGACATATTAAGCTTGGTAATATTGACTTAACTCATTATAATCTTTATGATCTTAGAAATATTATTACTTATGTTTCTAATAAAGAGATGATTAGTAATACTAATATTAAAGAGAATATTTATTTATCTAGAAAGCCTAATATTAATCAAAATACACTTTTATCTATTACAGGAGTAAAGAAATTATTTAAAGATAAAAAATATAATCTTGATACCGTTCTTTTAGAAGATGGCGAAAATATTAGTATGGGAGAAAGGTCTAGAATTAATCTTGCTCAAGCTTTCTTTAAACCTAGTTATATTTATATACTTGATGAATGTCTTAGTAATGTAGATATAGAATTAGAAAGAGAGATACTTAAAAACATCTTAAATTATTATCAAGATAAGATAATTATTTATATTTCTCATCGTCTTACTAATAAAGATTTGTTTAATAGAGTCTTTTACTTAGAGAAAGGGAAATGTCATGAAGAGTTATAAGAAGAAGAGATTGCTTTTATTTTCTCTTGTCATTACCTTTATTTTAACTATAGTATTCTTTTATCTAATAAATACTGTTAAACTATGGACTTATAATACCGTTAGTATCTTAAATATAGATGATGATGTTATTACAGTTTTTACTACATTAGATTTAGACTTATTTGAAGATAATAATTTCTTCTATTATGATACCTTAAAATATACTTATAAAATAAATAATAAAGAAGATTCTGAAGATGGAGTTATCTTGATGTTAGAGTTAGAGAAATCTTTTAAATTAGTTAATGATGATATGGTAATACTTTTACCTAATAAACGGGAAACAATACTTAGTTTGATAATAGATAGTTGGAGGGTAAAATGAAAGAATTAACAAAAAATGAAATGAAGAATATTAAAGGAGGAGCAGGTTTATCTGCTGCTGTTATAGGAATTGGTGTATCTATAATTATTTCTTTTGTAGTAGGAGTAATTAGTGGTTTTACTAATCCTGAACCATGTGGAGGTGGTGATTAGAATGAAAGATTTATCAGTTAAAGAGTTAAAAAATATTAAAGGGGGATTTTCCTTAACATCAACTGCTATTAAATATATAGGAGATTTAATCGAAATATTAATATTAGCAGGAAGAAAGTTAGGAAGTTCTCTTAGAAGAATAGGGAGTGGTGATATATGTCCCTTAGAGTAAAGAGATATGTTAAGTTAATAAGTTTTAGTTTACTTAATGTCATAATGGTACTTACTTTTTATAATTTTGGCATATTTTTAGGTGAAATATTACAAAATGTGTAAAAAATGTCAAAAAAATGTTGTACTTTAAATGTTCTTAGTGTTATAATCAGTTGTAGAAAAAAGCGAAGGGAGGGATAATAGTAATGGCACAGGTAACTGTAAAAAACGGTAATCTTGATGGAGCGATAAAAAGATATAAACAAAAGCTTGCACGTAGTGGTGTCCCTTCTGAAGCTAAGAAGCACGATGCTTATGATAAACCAGGAGTAAGAAGAAGAAAGGCTAAGAAAGAAGCTATTAAGAATGCTCGTAAGAATGAACGTAAGAGAAGAAGAGAAAGAGATTAATCTTTCTTTTCTTTTTTTCTTTTTAATAACATAAAATTTTATAGGTGAAGTTTTATGGCTTATAATTATTTAAGAAATTTTTTAGATCCAATAGATTTTCATATTGATATTTATAGTAAGATGATACATATTACTAATTATGAGAAAATATTAACACTTGGTAGTAATAAAATAATTATAAAAGCTAAGTCTCGCAAAATAACATTAGAAGGAAGAGATTTTTCTTTAAAGAAGTTAGCAGATAGGGAGTTATTAATATTAGGTAGTTTAAATAATTTGGAGATTAAATATGAGTAGTTATATATTAAGAGTAACTGGTAAGAGAATAGATACCTTTTTAATGTTATTAGTTAGATTTAATGTTAATTTTAAGATGATTAAAAGAAGTAGGGACTCTATTATAATAGAAGTCTTAGAAGAAGATTATGAGAAGCTTTTAAAGATTAATACTACTTATAAAATAGAGATTGTTAAAAGAAAAGGGCTTCTTAATATTATTCATTTTATTAAAACAAGAAAAGTTTTTGTAATTATTGTTTTACTTGGCTTTGCTTTCTTTAATCTTCTTACTAATTTAGTGTTTTCTATTAAAGTAATTGATACTGATAGTGAGTTAAGGGAACTGGTAATTTCTGATTTAGAAGAGTTGGGACTTAAAAAATATAGTTTTAAGATAAGTTATAAAGAAAAAGAAAAGATTGAAGAGAAGATTCTTGCTAAAGAAAAAGATATATTAGAGTGGATTGAAATAGAAGAAAAAGGGGTTAGTTATGAAGTTAAGCTTATTAGAAGAGTAAAAGATGATATAAAAAAGGAAACTGAACCTCGTGATATCGTGGCTAAGAAAACAGGACTTGTTACGAGGATAGAAGCAGAGAGTGGGGAAGTTGTTACTAAGAAGAATGCTTATGTTAAAGAAGGAGATACTTTAATTAGTGGACTTATTAAAAATAATGGTAATATTGTTAGTAAAACGAGAGCGATAGGTCATGTATATGCAGAGATTTGGTATAAAGTATCACTATCTTTACCTCGTAATTATCATGAAGAGATAAAAACTGGTAATAATAAAACTGTACTTTCCATTAGTTTTTTAAGTGATGATATTGCCCTTACAGACTTCGATAAATATAAACATTCAAAAGATACTAAAACTGTACTTTATAAACATCCTTTGTTACCTATTAGTATTAATTTAACAAAGAAAGAAGAGGTTAAGACTACAGATATAGACTTTAGTGAAAATTATGAAAAGAATATAAAACCGTTAGCGATAGAGAAATTAAAAAATAAATTAGGTAGTAATATTAAGATCTTTTCCGAAAAGGTTTTGAAAAAAGAGGAGAATACTGATAGAATAGATATAGAAATATTTTTTAAAGTTGAAGAAGATATTACTAGTTATAAATCATTAAAAGACATTAATATAGAAGAAGAGAATAAAAAATTAGAAGAAGAAAGTAGTTAGGGAGGTAATAGTAATATGTTTACAAGTTTAAGTCGTACTATTGGTAATGTTTTTGAATTTAGTTTACCTATGATAATAATATCTGTTGTAGTTGCTATTACTTTGAGAGCTGCTGATATTGTTAAAAATAAAAAAACATTTTGTTTTTATAAAGAATTAATTGCTTTATCTTTTATTATTTATATATTGTGTTTATTCCAAGTAGTTACTTTTCAAGATAATAATAATATTTCTAGTAATAATTTAATACCTTTTAGAGAAATGTTTAGATATGATTTAGGTAGTAGATTATTTTTAAAGAATGTTTTAGGTAATATAATTATGTTTTTACCATATGGTTTCTTTACTAGTTACTTTTTAAAAGAAAAGAGGTTACTGCCTATTTTTATATTAACTGTAGTTACATCTTTAACTATTGAATGTACACAGTTAATGATAGGTAGAGTTTTTGATATTGATGATATTTTATTAAATATAATTGGGGGAGTTTTAGGTCATTACTTATATATTCTTATTTTAAAGATAGGGGATATGTGTCCTAGAGTATTACAAAGAGAGTGGTTTTTAAATTTAGTGTCTATTATTCTTTTAGTGGGATTAATAACATTACTTTAAAACCCTCTTTTTTTGTGTTATAATCTAACCATTAGAAAGGAACGTGATTTGAACTGTGAATGAAGTTACTATCTATAATGAGACAGATGAAGAGTTTACTTATCAGGATATAATAGAGAAGGTTGTTAATAAGGCTTTCGAAATTGAAAGGTTAAAAAAAGCAAGTTGTAGTATAATAATTGTAGATAATTCTTTTATTCATAAATTGAATAAAGAATATCGGGGTATTGACAGAGTTACTGATGTTATTAGTTTTGCTTTAGAAGATGATAAAAGTATGGTTATTCCTGATGGTATTAGATTATTAGGAGATATTTATATTAGTTTAGATAAAGCAAAGGAACAGGCTAAGGAATATGGTCATTCTTTGGAAAGAGAATTATGTTTTTTAGCAGTGCATGGTGTTTATCATTTGTTAGGATATGATCATGAGAATGAAGAAGATGCAAAAATTATGTTTAAAAAACAAGAGGAGGTTTTGATGGAATATGGCATCACTAGATAGAAAGAAAAAACAGTTTGGGTTTAAGAGAATACTTTCAAGTATTAAGAATTCTTGGAATGGGTTAAAATCAGCATATAAAAATGAACAGAGTGTTTATATACATTTGGTATGTACTGTTATTTTACTATTGCTTAGCTTTTTACTTGAGATATCTTTAACACAGTGGTTGATTATAATTGCAATTATAGGATTAACTTTGGTAGTTGAACTTCTTAATACAGCGATAGAAAGTACAGTTGATCTTGTTACTGAAGAGTTTCATCCTCTTGCTAAAGTTGCTAAAGATACGGCAAGTGCGGCAGAGTTTGTACTTACTTTGACTAGTGCCCTTATTGCTTTGATGATTTTTATACCTAAGATTATGGAGTTGTTTTAATATTTTGTTAACTCAAGAGTGTTGACTGTAAAAAAAACTTTAAAATTTCAAAAAACTTTTTAGAAAATGGTATAACATATAATGAAGAGTGAAAATCAATAAGAAGTTAGGAGGAGATACTCTTGAGAGAAAATTTAGTTGTAAGAAGCAGCAGTGCTGAGTTTTTGATTTTTGAAAGGCAAAGTCATAGTGAAGGTATTCAAGTTAGATCCCGTGAAGGAGATTTGTGGTTAACACAGAAGGCAATGGCTGAACTTTATAATTGTTCTTCTGATAATATTGGGTTGCATTTAAAAAATATTTATAATGATATGGAACTTGATAAAGACTCAACTACCGAGGATTTCTCGGTAGTTCGAAAAGAAGGTAATAGAAAAGTTAACAGAAAATTAAAATATTACAATTTAGATGCTGTTATTTCAGTTGGTTATAGAGTTAATTCTGATAGGGCAATTCAGTTTAGAAGATGGGCTACTAATGTTTTAAAAGAGTTTTCTAGGAAAGGGTATATAATTGATAAAAAGAGAATGGAAAATGGTACCTTTTTTGATGAAGATTATTTTGATTCATTACTTGCAGAGATTAGGGAAATTAGACTTTCTGAAAGAAGATTTTATCAAAAAATAACAGATATCTATGCTACTAGTATTGATTATGATAAAAAGTCACCTACAACCATTAAATTCTTTAAGAAAGTTCAAAACAAAATGCATTATGCAGTTTCTAAACAAACAGCTGCAGAGATAATTTATAATAGAGTAGATGCCGAAAAAGAGAATATGGGATTAACGTCTTGGAAAAATTCTCCTAATGGTAAAATATTAGAAACTGATGTCGTTGTTGCTAAAAATTATTTAACTAAAGAGGAAATAGATGATTTAGAAAGAATAGTTAGTGCTTTTTTAGATTTAGCAGAGGCAAGAGCGAAAAGAAATATTCCAATGACAATGGAAGACTGGGCTAATAGAATAGATAAGTTTTTACTTGCAGATGATAGAGATATTTTAAAAGATGCAGGTAAGATTTCTCACGAGATAGCCTGTGATAAAGCATTATGTGAATATGAAAAATATAGAGTTAAACAAGATATGCTATATAAATCTGATTTTGATTTGTTGTTAGAAGAAATGAGTAAAG
>CALVPN010000041.1 GCA_944351375.1 uncultured Bacilli bacterium
ACTTGATCAAGTGCATGAACCCCTTTATCAGTTCTTCCCGCTGCCTTTACCACAACTGATTTACCATCATTAATCTTAAGTGCAGCCTTTTCTAACTCTTCTTGAATAGTCCTATATCCTTCCTGTTTTTGATAACCCTTAAAATTAGTCCCATCATAACTAAATCTAATTAAATAACGCAATTTTATCACTTCACATTCCAATAAATATCTTTAATCAAATCTTTAACATCAACTCTTCTAGGTAATTTAACATTCTTCTTATCTTTAACTAATAAAATAAAGGAAACTATATCAGGTCTTCTAATCTTATATAAATCTAACTCTTTACTATCAAAAAACACATCACTTGTATTACCTTCTACTAATATTTTATTATCATAAAGAACAATTAAATACTTAGTATATTGATATAAATAATTAGGATTACTACTATAGATAACAATAGTCTTTAAAAACTTCTCTTGTAATCTATTAATAATTCTAATAAGTTTTTTTCTTATATTTAAATCAAGTCCTCTAAAAGGTTCATCTAATAATATTACTTTAGGATTAGATAGAAATGCTAAAGCTAGTTGTAATAATTTAACTTCACTAAAAGTCAAAGTAGAAATACGTCTTTCTAAAATATCCAATCTAAGACCTACTATCTTTAAAGCTCCCTTTATTTTCTCATTAACATCACGTACCTCTATTTTTTTATATCTAATATAGTTAATAAAATACTCATAAATATTATCAACATTAAATAAATTAACAAAGGTTCGCTCTACTAGTACTATATCATTTCTAAACAAATAATAATTACGTCTTAACTTCCTTATCTTATTAAAATATATTATCCCTCTTGCCTCATCATCTAAAGATATTAATCTAAGTAATTTATCCCCATTATCACCATAGATACCAACAATCTCTCCTTTTGGAATAACAAAAGACAAATCATTAAATATTTTACTATTAACATGTGAAAATTTTATTTCCATAAACTATCAACCAACCCTAAAGGACTCATATTAATTTTTTCAGCAAGATTATAATATTCTAATTTAACAGATAAATCAACCATAAAAGGAAGTTCTAAACCTACTTTATTTAAAAGACTATCATCACTTAAAACCTTTAAAGAATCTCCACTACTAACAATATTTCCTTTATCTAAAACATATAAAGTACTATTAATAGTATAAGCTACTTCTTCTAAACTAGAACAAGACATTACTATAGTAGTACCACTACTTCTTACTTGCTCTAAAATACCCATAAATTCTTCTTTTTCATAAAAAGATAAATATAGACATGGATCATCTAAAATTAATAATTTAGGTCCACTAACAAGAAGACTTGCAAGTGCTACTTTCAATCTCTCAAAATCATTAAGATCTTTTATTTTACTATCAAGCAATCTAGTAATATCTAAATCTTTTGCCATATCTTTAACTATCTTTTTAATCTTTTCATCATCCATACCTAAACACTCTAAAGGATATCTAATAGTCTTTAAAACACTATTAAAGTTAAAGACAAAATCAGCAAAAAAAGCAATATCTTTATCATCTTTAATTATTTCCCTATTATAAGTAACCCTTTTAGTATTAACAACTCCTGCTATTACTTTAAGTAATAAACTTTTCCCACTCTTATTAGAACCGGTAATAATAGTAAAAGAATTAAGTGGTACTTCGATATTAAACTTAGTAAAAGGTCCAAGCATTAAATTATCAACCAAAACCACTCTTTCCATATTACTTAACCTTCTTCTTTTGAATATTATAAGTAAGTCTAGCAACAAACTTATCAGGTAAGAATCTAACTCCAAACTTTACTATTTTCATTTTAAAGCCAGGAATTATGACAGTTTTTCCAGAAAATAATTTAGTTAAAGCATACTTCGCTACATAACTACTAGATAAAGCTTTTACTCCAAAACTTACCCCTGCTCTATTATTAAAGTTAGTATCAACAGGTCCTGGACACAAAACAGAAATTTGTACTTTACTTTTTCTTCTTCTTAACTCTTCATTTATCGCTAAACTAAGACGATATACATAACTCTTAGTTGCATAATAACTACTAAGTAATGGTCCAGCCATAAATGAAGCAGAACTTGCTACATTAAGAATTATTCCCTTATCTTTTTTTACCATATCTTTTAGATAAAATTTAGTTAACATATGAACTGCACTAATATTAACATCTAACATATTAAGTTCTGTATTTATATCAGTACTAATAAACTCTCCAAACACCCCAAAACCAGCATTATTAACAAGTAAATCAATATCATCATTACGAGTCAAAACATAAAGTTCTTTAACCTTCTGTAAATTAGATAGGTCAACTACAACTATCTTAACTTTAACTTTATCACCAATAGTTACTTTAACACTTTCTAAAGCTTCTCTATTCCTACCAACAAGTATTAAATCATAATCTAATTTAGCAAGATTAATAGCAATATCACGACCTATACCACTACTTGCACCTGTAACCATAGCCTTCAACTAAACCACCTCCAGTAATTTCTTACAAATACATTTTATCACAGAAAAAAAGAGAATACTAGTTAAACACTCTCTATATATTCCATAAGTTTTAAGAAAAGTTTCATATGTTCCTTAGATAAACCATCGTGTCTTAGTTTACGAATAGCAATTCTCTTCTTCTTAATAGGCATATCACCAAATATAATACTAGCAAGTTTTTCTTTTAAATAAGTACTAATCTGTAAGTCCATTAAAATACTATCTATATCTTCATTAATAAGTCTAACTGCATCAATTTCAATATCTTTACCTTTACAATTTATAGTTAACTGGCCAATCGTATTAACGTTATTAACTATAACTACAAAGTCATTCTCTTCTATATACATATCTTCTATTTTAATTTCTTGATCATTATAATAAGCTCTAACATCCTCTGCTTTCTTAGTATTTCTAAATCTAAACTTATAATTACGTCTCATAGGAGCAATACCACTCTTACCTTCAATAGATCTAATAATTACTGTATAGTTATTTTGCATATAATTATAGTCAATATCAGTCTTTAAGTAATAACCTTCCTTATAAAGTGATGTAAGCCCATCATCTTCATAAAGAGTATAAGTATTAGATACCCCTGGGAATATATGAATTTCCATATCTAAAGGAAGTCCTACATTATTAACATCACTTCTATTTGATAGAGGAATAACAGAACCTGCTTTTGCAAATACAGGATAATCTTCTTCTTTATAGAATGATACATATTTCTTATCACCAGGAAACTTCTTACCAGTTTTAAAATCATACCAAACTCCTTCTGGTATATAAAAACGATGTATTGTCCTATTCATTACATTATCTTTACGAGAAAGTATTGGACAAACAAGAAACTCACTTCCTAAAAAGTATTGATACTTATAATTATCATCATCTATTACCCATTTATATTTATAATAGAAAGGTTCAATCAACATTTTAGCATTTTTATAATAGTTATAACTTTCTGTATATAAATAAGGAATCAATCTATGTCTTAAACGCAAATAATCGTTAGCAATCGTTTCTGTTTTAATATCCCATCTCCAAGGCTCTCTTTTATAATAATTACCCCTCGCTGCATGAAATCTTAAAATAGGACTAAAAACACCTAGTTCTACATATCTAATATAAAGTTCACTCATCTCTATACCACCATGGTTACCACCAACATCATGAGACCAAAAAGAAACACCAATATTAGCAGCAGCCATCATACTAGAAGAAATTTCTTTAAGTCCCTCCCATGACACTTCAGTTTCACCTGCATAAAGAACAGGATATCTATGTCCAGCATATATTCCATTACGACTAAGCATAATACTCCTTTTAGCAGGATTTCTTCCTATATCTTTATAATTAAAATGGTTATAAGCAAGTAATTTCAAGGCATTATTATCACCCTTATAATCATGCCAAAAGAAATCAACTCCTAACGCTTCCAAAGGATGTAAGAAAAGTTTAAAGTAAACATCTAATAATTTAGGATTTAAAGGATCAAAAACAATTATCTTATCCCCATTAATACCAAGATAAGAACATGCTTGAGCATAATATGTCTCATGAGGATAAATACCTTCAGTTGGATCAATTTCAAGACCTAATCTAATATTATGTTCATGTAAATATTTAGAAACTTCACTCGGATTAGGAAACAACTCTTTATTAAAAGTAAAACCTGTATGTAGATTTTTATAATTACCGATATCTCTATAATGCCAATCTTTATCTAAAAGAACAACTGCCAAAGGAACATTACGTCTTTCAAAATCACCAACTAACTCTTTAAGACTTTCTTCATCATAAGTAGTATTACGACTCCACCAATTACCCAAAGCATAACGAGGTATCAAAAGAGGATTACCAGTAAGTTTAAAATAATCTTTCAAAGCAAGATTAAAATCATCTTTATACATAAAAACATATATATCTAAACTGCCTTTTTCACGTTTCTCTAAAGTCCCATCAGGATTAAATAAAAGGCTATTACTATCATCAATACTAGCGAATCCTTCAAGAGAGTAAAGGCCACGTTTTAAAGATTTAGGTGTATTAATATCTTCACTAATCATATTTCCACCTAAATTACGAACTTCAGGATGACCATAATACCAATCTCTATCGTTTTCACGTCCTCCCATGAATAAAGTTATTTTTAAGTTTTTCATAGGATCAACTTTAGAACCAGTAAAATGTGCTTCTTTTACATAAGTTAAACGAAAGTATTTAGTAGTTATTTCTAAGAATTTAGCATCTTGTTTAGTTTGATATTCAGGAAAGGAAAAATAACGATTTATTGCAAATTGACTTGGAACATCTACAAATTCGCCACTAGGACTATATTCAAGTCTAACAAGCCTCTCTGATAAAACAGTAATACGATAATGTTTACCTTTATAAGTACACTTCTCATCACTCTTAGCTTTACTAACATCAATTTCAAACTGTTTACCTAGTGGATACATAATCTTCACCCGTCCTTTTATTCTCTTTAATTTTAACACAAATAAGAGAAGATGAAAAGACAAAATAAAAGAGTTATAAATACAAAATCTATAACTCTACACACTTTATAATAAATAACCTAAAAATACTGCATTAATCATCTAAAAACATTACATAATACTCATCATAAGTTATATTATTCTCTTTTATATATTTAGCAATTTTCTTACCAACATATCTATAATGCCAAGCTTCACATTTATAACCAGTAATATCTTCTTTACTCTTTGGATATCTTAAAATAAATCCATACTTATAAGCATTATCCATCATCCAAGCATATTCCTCACTATTAACAAAAGTCGCCGTACTTTTACTAGCAATATCTAAACTCATCGCTGTTTGATGTTCAGAGAAACCAGGTTTTGCCACATAATTATCAACATATTTTTGTCCATAAAGTTCTAAATAAGTATTAGTAATCTCTTCTTGATCTTTATAACTTCTATATCCAGAACTAACCATAAGTTCCATTCCATCTTTACTTGCCGCTTCCGCCATATCATAAAAAGCCTTCGCTACATTTCGTTCTATCTCTATCTCTTCATCAACTTTTACATATTCATCATCAATAGTAACTAAATCGTCTGGAACATACTCACTACTAAGTTGTCTATGTTTATTAACTAAAACATAATCATCAAACTTATCTATAACTAAAGGATCTACATAGTTTTCCTTATCAAAGTCCATATTTACATATAAAACTGTAGTTTCAGCATCATCATTCTCTTTATCTTGATATTCTACATATCTATCTAAATTCTCAAGTTTTGCATAATCCACAGATAAAAACTCTTCTATATATTTAACTTTATCACGTTTTACAAAATCACTTACTGACTTATCATCACCTTTTGAAATAATCAAATTAACTTCATTAACACTATATCCCTTATCTAATAACTTATTTATATTACTAATTAAATGATCTTGGTCTTCATAACCAATCTTTACATAATTATCAAGATTTTCTTCTTTATAATCACTACTTGAAAACGCCATATTTAAAGTCTTATTTTCACCAATATCCATAACATAAGAGTACTTAAATTTAAATATAATATTTTTAGCAGCTTCTTCACTATAACCTAAATTTTTAAGTTCTCCTATTCTATTAAAGTAAAATGATAGAATAATTATAATAACTAAAAGAACCACTCCTACTATAATTAAAGGTTTTCTAGCGCTACTCTTTAACTTTAATTTAACTTTCTTCTTTGACATCTAATCACTTCCCTACTACTATATAACCATTATATCATAATTTTTAATTCTTTTAAACCATACAAAACAGTGATATAATAAGCCTTATAAAGAGAAAGGCAGTGATTAGCATGAAAACAGCAGTTGTCTTATCAGGAGGAGGCGCTAAAGGAAGTTACCAATTAGGTGTTTGGAAAGCTTTAAGAGAACTACATATTAAGTATGATATCGTAACTGGAACATCAATTGGTGCCATAAATGGAGTTTTAATGTGTGAAAAATCATATTTTAAAGCTAAAAGAATTTGGCACAAATTAAATCTAGAATATCTTTTTAATGAGTTACCCAAATCTAATAAAGATATAGACATTCTAAAACTATTTGGTGGTAATTTTATAAAAAATGGTGGCATGGATATTAAAAAGATTGAAACTATTATTGAAAAGAATGTTAATAAAAGAAAATTCTATAATAGCAAAATAGATTTCGGACTTATTACTTATAATTTTACTACTAAAAAGCCTCTAATATTATCTAAAAATAAAATCCCAAGTGATAAACTAACTGATTATCTGATGGCATCGGCAACATGTTTCCCTGCCTTTAAAATGAAAGAAATAGATGGAGATAAATATATAGATGGTGGCTATTATGATAACTTACCTATTGAACTTGCTATAAAACTAGGAGCAGAGTTTCTAATAATTGTTGACCTAGGCTCTCCTGGTTTTAAGAAAAGACCTAGTAAAAATATAGATAGTATTTTAATAAAACCTAAAAATAACATTTCTTTCTTCTTAAATTTTGATGAAAAGATAGCCAGGATAAATGCAAAATTTGGCTATAATGACACGCTAAAAGCCTTTAAAAAATTAGATGGTAATAAATTCACTTTTAAAAAGAATACTATTTCTACATATTATTTAAATAATAAAGATAATTTATTAGACACAACTGAAAAGAAATTCTTAACATCTATAGAAGAACTAGGTAAAATATTCAAACTAAATGAAAGTAAAATATATAGTCTTCACAATTTTATCAAAGAGTTAAATAAAAAAATAGAAACAGAAGGCTCTCTAGATAAAAATACTATAAAAAGTATAAAAGGTTTAACTAAAAAGATAAACTCTAAAACATTAATTTTATATTTTCTAAGCAATCTAGAAAATAATAAGAAAACAACAAAACTAAGTAAAATCTTCTCTAAAGAATATAAACTAGCAAGATATTTACAAATTTTAGGAGTAGAATATGGAAAATAATTTTAAATATAGTAATGATAATAAAAGATATCACACTCTAACATACTATTACAAAAAGAAATTCAATGCTAAAGTATGTAAAGTTAGTCTAAATGCTAACTTCACTTGCCCAAATATTGATGGTAAAGTTGGTTTTGGTGGTTGTATTTACTGTTCTAAACTAGGTAGTGGAGATTATGCAGGTAATCCTAATGAAAGTTTAATTGAACAGTTTGAAAAAGGAAAAGAAGTAATGCAAAGAAAATGGCCTAATGCTAAATTTATCGCTTATTTCCAAGCTAATACAAATACTTATGCACCTATAGAAAGATTAAAGGAATGCTTTGAACCATTTATAGAAAAAGATGATTGTATAGGATTATCTATCGCTACACGAAGTGATTCTATTACAGATGAATGTTTAGACTATTTAGAAGATATTAGTAAAAGAACATATCTAATCATAGAATTAGGTTTACAAACAATTCATGAAAAAACAAGTAA
>CALVPN010000042.1 GCA_944351375.1 uncultured Bacilli bacterium
TTACCTTTACCGTTTTCACCTTTCTTACCTTTTATCTCTTTCTGATAACGTAAATCAAGTAAGGTATGAAGTCCTTCATCTACTTTAAAGATAATATCAGAACCATGTCCTCCATTACCTCCATAAGGTCCTCCCATAGGAATATATTTTTCACGACGGAAAGCAGTACAACCATCTCCACCACTTCCAGCGATTACTTTAAGTGTTACTTCATCTACAAACATATTAACACACTCCCCTCTAAAACTTTCCTATATTATATCATAGAGAAAAGAAAAAAAGAAAGAGATTTTCTTCCTATTCACTTACTGGATATACAGAAGCTTGTTTTTTATCTCTTCCTTTACGTTCAAATTTAACAATTCCATCTATTGTAGCATATAATGTGTCATCATTACCACGTTTAACATTAACACCTGGGAATATCTTAGTTCCTCTTTGACGATAGATAATACTACCAGCTGTTATATATTCTCCATCTGCTGCTTTCGCACCTAATCTACGTCCAATAGAGTCACGTCCATTTGATGTAGAACTTTGTCCTTTTTTATGAGCGAAAAACTGAATATTTAACTTTAAAAATTCCACTATAGTCCCTCCTTACTTTATTTTTATATTTTCTTTGTATTTTAGTTCTAATTCTTTAAGTAGTTTTATCATATTATTAAGTAGTAATTGGGTTACCCTATCATTACTTAAAACTCTTATAGTCAAACCCTTACTACTTGCAAGATAAGTAATAGTACTTTTATCAATAGTAAGTATACCATTAATTGTTGTAGTAACAATAGAACTAACAGCACTACAAACGATATCTTTACCATATTCATCGTACATAGCATGACCTAAAATACTTATCTTTTTAAAATGTCCATTTTCTTTTTCTACTTTTACTCTAATCATAATTAACCATTAATTTTAGTAATTTTTATTTTTGTATATGGTTGTCTATGTCCCTGAGTTTTACGGTTACTTCTAGATTTGTTCTTGTACTTAAAAATACGTATTTTCTTAGCTTTACCATTTTTTAAGACAGTACCTTCTACAGTGACATTAGATAAATAAGGGGAACCAACTTTAGAATCAAGCATTAATACTTGATCAAAAGTAACAACATCGTTTGTATTAGCATTTATCTTTTCTACAAAGATTTCATCTCCTTCACTAACACGATATTGTTTTCCACCAACTTTAATTACTGCGTACATTTTTTAACCTCCTTTTTTAAACTAAAGACTCGCTTTTAAGGTATTGTTCTCATTATTAACAATTTTTACCTCTTCAATGCGGTTTACAGCTTACACTCAAACAAGAGGTATAACAAGCTACAAACAATATGATTCTATCATAAAAACAACTTTACGTCAAATATTTTTAATTACATTTCTTGTATTATTTAATTTTAGATTTATTAAAGTAATAATCAGCACTTTTGCTACTATCATAAAGATTATATACTTTTAAGCTTTCTAATGCTCCAGGATTATTTCTTAAACAATCATAACTCTCTAACAATTCTTCAACTATTTTAGTTCTATCTTTAATTCCAAGTTGTTTATCAAAAAGAGATATAATATCATCTAATTCATTTTCAGTAATAGATCCTTTACTAAGTAATATCTCTTTAAATCTTTCTAAATCATTGAAACTTGCAAGTTCTATTAAAGTATCACTATCTATTAAATAAGTAAAACTATTAATTAAAGCCATATATTCTCTATAAGTAGATGAAAATTTTGCATTCTCATTATAAAAGTATTCTTTAGTTAATTCACTTACTAATCCTTCTTTTAAAGCTTTAGGAAAATCTGTCATAGGTATAGATACGTGAAACAACTCATGTTTTAAGATTATATTCTTTTTATTATGACAAATAATTATATTACTATCGGGAATATATGATGCCCCTTTTACTTCAGTAGCACTTACCTTGACTTCCTCATCAATATAAATAATATCTAATGTACTTAATCTTTCATAAATACCTTTTCTATCTAAATTATCATAATCTAAATAAAATGGTAACAAGGAATAGCATAATTCTTTTTCATCATTAGTTAATTTACCATTTTCTATAACAGCATTAAGTAATAAAATTGATTTTATATCTTCTTCTGAATCTACATTAAAAGTATCTATATCATAGTGTTCATCTATACACTGCAATATATTTTCTACCTTAGTACTTAAAATTTCATCACTTGTATCATAATAATCATATATTATTTCTTGCGAAGTTTCTTCTTTACTATCACTTTTTACAATAATTGTACTAAAGGAAATAACAGTAAATATTATAATATTTTTTACAAATTTATTCATTTAAGTATGGTAACAACTCCCTTGTAATAACAACATAACCCAAACTATTTAAATGTAATCCATCTTCTGTGTATTCTGTCTTTAAATTACCTTCTTCATCTATTAAATCATCATAAAGATTAATATATTCACAACTCTCTTTATCACAATAGTTAGATAATTTCTTATTTAATTCTTTTACTTTTTTATTTGTCCTATTAGTGACAACATTATTTTCAATAACAGAATTTACTGGATAAACACTTTCTACATATATAGTTGTATTACTTCTATTTTCTTTTATTTCATTTACTATTTTTTTAATATTATCAAAAGTAACATCAACAATATCTTCATCAGTACTATTTAAATCATTAGTACCTATTAAAAGAAATACTTTAGTAGGGTTATATTGATAAACTCTTGTTTTCATATCATTTAAAATATCTGTTGTTTTATTACCTGAAATACCACTATTTACAACTGGTAGGTTATCATAATACTCTTCTAAAGGATAAAGCTCTGTTATAGAATCTCCTAGAAATAAGAAATTATCATTAGCATCAAATTTTACTTCATACGGATTAGTAAAATTAGTATTGTCTTTAGACAATAACAATATTAACATAATTATAATGATTATAAACATGATTACTATCACAGTAAGATAGTATTTATGTAATTTTATTTTCTCTTTAATAGTATTTATATTCATAAAAGCCCCCTGTTTAATTTAGTTTTCCTTAACTAGAAAATGATAAATAATAACAACCAAAGTATTTATTATAAATTTAGATAAGATAACACTTATATTTAAGTTATCTACAAGTAGTAATAAAGATAATCCTTCTATTAAATAGAAACAGATAATAGATGTAATTATATTAGATAAGCTTTTTGTTTTAAATAGAGCCATGAGAAAGCAGGATAAAACATAAGTTATCGTAAAATTCAAATAGATATTCATACTAGTAAGATTTAATAAGAAAAATACAAGTAAATTAAGTAATGCTGTTAAAATAATAAATTTATCTCGATTAAACCAACTTGTATGATTAGTCTCTTCTATATAGTCTGTTATCATTTTTTTAAAATTTTCATTATTACTTTTAAATTCTTTCGGTTTAAATGTTTTACTTTTTATTAACATCTTATCTAATTTAGTTAAATCTTTCAAAGGTATTATATACCCTAGTCTTCCAAATTCTTCTATAATTTGTTTTTGATGATCATTAGTGTGTTCATTATATTTAGAAAGACGTGGTGCGGCGATCACTTTTTTATTATGTTTTAAAGCAGTTAAGATACTTCCTACTCCACCGTGGGTAATGATAAGTGATGCCTCATCCATAAGTTCTTCTAATCTATCATTTGAAACACTTTTAAATATTTCCATATTTTTACTTTTATATTTAGTATAACCCGCTTGAACTAAAACTTTATCTTTGATATTACCTTTATCTATTTCTTTATCTATTGCTTTTAATAATCTTTCAAAACTTTTATCTTGAGTACCTAGAGTTACTAAAATCATTAGAAACACCACCCTCCATAAGTCGCTTTAGGATATAATTTTTTCATTGAAGGCCACTGCACTATAAATAGATTGGCAATATGAAACTTATAGAAAAGAGTTCCTGTAATAGTTTTAGTTTTAATATTAGCGAATGATTCTATATAGATAACTTTACTACCAAAGATTCTTCCAATCGAGCACATTGGCCCTGCAGTATGAGCACCTGTTGTAATGATATAATCTGGTTGATATTTAAAGTAAAGGAAAAGACTGATAAAGCAGTTAATAAGTAATTTAAACGGATATGTTAACTTATGATCTTTAGTACCATACAGAAGGAAATTAATATTTTTATATTTTCTTTTTAATTTATTATTAGATTTAGTCTTCTCTGTTATAAGAGAATAATCATAATTTTTTATAATACTACCAAGTTGTAAAAGTTCAGTTAAGTGTCCTCCTGTACTTGATATAAACATTACTTTTTTCATATTAATCACTTTCTTTCAATTATTTTTTCCCAAGAAGCACATATATTATCAGAAATATACCCCTTTACTTTACGTCTACCATTTTTACCTAACTTTTTTCTCATATCTATATCTTTAGTTAAATCCAATATTTTTTTCTCCATAGCTTTAAAATTACGATGTTTAATTAAATAGCCATCATGACCTGAAGTTATTACTTCTTTAGCACCTTCTGCAGAATCAAAAGCAAGACAAGGTAATCCATTACTCATCGCTTCTAGTAATACTATACCAAAACTTTCTGTATAACTAGTCATAACATAAAAACTTGATTTTTGCATTAACTTCTCTATTTCTTTACTATTTTTAAAGCCATGAAGAGTAACATCATTTTCTAAATTATTTTCTTTAATAAATTTTTCTAATCTTGATCTTTCACTTCCGTCCCCTACAATATCTAAATGCCATTTGCATTTTTTCTTTTTTAAATCAAGGTATATTTTTAAAAGATCTAAATATCCCTTTTCAGGAGATAATCTTCCAACTGATATTATATGTTCTCCTGTTAAAGGACTTTTAGTTCTTGGAATATTTTCAATAGCATTAGGAATATAAATACACTTACATTTAAATGTCCTCATTTTCTTATGATAGAACTTTTGTAATCCTTTAGATACTAATACAAAATAATCAAGATTTTTAGCACTCCTAATAACATCTGTAGCATACCTCATATCGTTATGGTAATGATTATGTTCCCATCCTATTTTTAAAATATTATCTTTACCATATTCACTTAATAATTCATTTAAAAAAATACGTGTTGATATAATAACATTAGCGTTAGTATTTTTAATATATTCAACCATTTTTTTCCGTCTTGCATATAATATTTTTAAACCTTTAAGTGATTCTTTTCCTAGTCTTATTAATTTTAAGTTATTTAAAGCTTCTTTCCACTCTTTTCTATTAGGACTTAGTTCGGATGGAAGTAAGTATGTAACTTTAACTTTTTCATCGATATCAAAAACTGGTTCTTCATACAGTTTATAAACAGATACTATTTCAATATCATATTTATCTAATTTTGCTAAAGAATTGGCAAGAGATGTAATCGCTCTTTCTACTCCTCCATAGCCAAGATGCAATGATAGTATTGCAATTTTTTTTCTCATATTAAGTACCTCCGTTTATAGTTATTTTATAATATATTTAGGAAAAAGAAAAGAGCTTACGCTCTAGAAATTTTTATCTCTTAAAAATGGAGGAAAATCATAATCTGTATCATCTAATAATTCACCACCATCATCGTCGTCATCATCATTAGATTGTGGCATCGTAGATACATATGACATTTCTTCTCTACTTCTTCTAGCTCCAGATTGAGACATATTTGAAAATACTGGTTGTTTTGTATCTTCTTCACCTTTTTTATCAAAACCTGTAGCAATTACAGTAACAATAACTTCATCAGATAAGTTTTCATTAATAACTGAACCAAAGATTGTATTTATATCATTACCTGATGCTGCTCTTACAACTTCAGCAGCTTGTTCAGCTTCAAATAAAGTTAGGTTAACTCCACCTGTAATATTGATAATAGCATCAGTTGCTCCACTAATACTAGTTTCAAGTAATGGACTAGATACTGCTTGTTTAGCTGCTTCTATTGCTCTATCTTCACCCATACCAATACCAATACCAATAATAGCACGACCTGAATCTTTCATAACTGATTGAACATCTGCAAAATCAAGGTTAACAAGTCCAACTACGGCAATTAAATCAGATATTGATTGAACTCCACGACGAAGTACATTATCTACTTCTTTAAATGCTTCTAACATTGGTGTAGTCTTATCAATTATTTCTCTTAATCTATCGTTTGGAATTACTATTAAAGTATCTACATGTTTTTCAAGTTCAGCAAGTCCTTTTAAAGCATTTTCCATTCTTTTTCTACCTTCAAAAGTGAATGGTTTAGTAACTATTGCTACTGTTAAAGCTCCAAGAGCTTGTGCTATTTCAGCAACTACTGGTGCAGCACCTGTTCCTGTTCCACCACCCATTCCACAAGTAATGAAGACCATATCTGCTCCTGCTAAAGCATCCTCTATCTCTTTTTTTGATTCTAAAGCAGCTTCTCTTCCAATATCAGGACGAGATCCAGCCCCTAAACCATCTGTTAGATTAGCTCCTAATTGGATTTTAACATCTGCCTTAGAGTTATTTAATACTTGTAAATCAGTATTAGCAACTATAAACTCTACTCCTTTAACTCCTGATTCTACCATTCTATTGACGGCATTACCACCACCGCCACCACAGCCGATTACTTTTATCTTAGCTAATTGATCCATTTCTAGTCCGTTTCCCATGATTGTTTCCTCCTTAATTAGTTTTCAAAAAAGTGACCAAAAAATTTATTTGTCATATTATCATTATTCATATTTTTATTTTTAGGTGATACAAAACTATCTATCTCATCTAAATCAAACATATTAATATTTTCTTCTTTTAGCATACATTTCTTATCAAAATATTTACAACTTCCAAAGGCACTAGTGTATTTATTGTGTCTAATACCCAATTCTTTCATATTATAACAACTAGATGTTCTTCCCAAAGTTTCTTCAACTATATAATTAAAACCTGCAAGCTCACTAATACCACCTACTACAATTATATAACTTATTTCTCTTTTTGTTAAGCGATTTATCTCATTTTTTGCAAGTTTTAATATTTCTCCTATTCTTGATTCTATAACTTTAGATATTTCAATTTGATTTATAGTTAACTTTTTGTTTTCTTTATTAGTAACTATAATATCATCATTACTATCAGCATATCTAGATGAAGAAAGAGCAAATTTTTCTTTAAGTTTTCTCGCCTCTTTTAAATCAACTTTATATATAAAGGCAATATCTTTATCTACACTACTACTTCCAACAGGAATATATGAGTTTTTTATCATTATCCCCTTATTAAATACTCCTATACTAGTAATATCTTCACCAATATTAATAATCGCTCCCATTTTCCTATCTAATTCTTTAGAAGCAATAGTATAATAATCAGCTTGTGTATTATAAATAATATCTGTTATATTAATACCAATACTTCTAACAAGATTTATAAATGGATATATCTCTTCCTTAGGAGAAGTAGCTACTACAGCTTTTAAGAAAAGTTTTTCTCCATATTCTCCTAATGGATTTATAACACTTGCTTCATCATCTACTGTAAATGATATAGGTAAACAACTAACTAGTTCTCTCGTCTCATCATAAGCATTTAATGTGGTATCTTTAATAACTGCTTCTATATCTCTCCCCCTAACTTTATCTCCTTTTATATTAACTAGTCCATTTTCAATCGTCATACTTGCTCTATTAGCTTCCACCGTTAATATTACTTCTTTTATTCTCATACCAATTTTTTCTTCTGTTAATTTAATAGCATTTAACAAAGAAGTTTTCAATTTTTTATCATCATAAATAACATTTTTCTTTAAACCAACTGTTTTAACAGAGGTAGATGCTAAAACATGATATTTATTATCGCTAGCATTTACTACAACTATTTTTATTTCACCATTTCCAATATCAAGACC
>CALVPN010000043.1 GCA_944351375.1 uncultured Bacilli bacterium
AAAAAATGGCGGTTCCGACGGGGCTCGAACCCGCGATCTTCTGCGTGACAGGCAGACGTGTTAACCAGCTGCACCACGGAACCAAATGGTTGCGGGGAAAGGACTTGAACCTTCGACCTTCGGGTTATGAGCCCGACGAGCTACCAACTGCTCCACCCCGCGATATCAAATTTTTAAATGGCGGAGGAAAAGGGATTCGAACCCCTGCGCCGCTTGCGCGACCTCCCGGTTTTCAAGACCGGTCCCTTCAACCAGACTTGGGTATTCCTCCAAAATAGATGGTGCCTAAGGTCGGACTTGAACCGACACGAGGGGTGAACCTCCCAGGATTTTAAGTCCTGTGCGTCTACCAATTTCGCCACTCAGGCACAATAAATGGTGACCCGCATGAGATTCGAACTCATGACCCTTTGATTAAAAGTCAAATGCTCTACCGACTGAGCTAGCGGATCAACTACTAATTAGATGGTTGCCTCGGTTAGATTCGAACTAACGCATGTCAGAGTCAAAGTCTGATGCCTTACCACTTGGCTACGAGGCAATATATAAAGTGGTGGAGAGAGATGGATTCGAACCATCGAACCCGAAGGAACAGATTTACAGTCTGTCGCGTTTAGCCACTTCGCTATCTCTCCGACATAATAAAATGGTGCCGAAAACAGGAATCGAACCCGTAACCTACTGATTACAAATCAGTTGCTCTACCAATTGAGCTATTTCGGCAACATATAATAAATGGTGGGCGATATAGGACTCGAACCTATGACCCCTTGCTTGTAAGGCAAGTGCTCTAACCAACTGAGCTAATCGCCCAAAACCGTTTGACATGATTAAATATACCAGTTAATTTGATGATTGTCAACAATTTATTTGCATATTTTTTACTTTTTTGCTTTTTCTAGCTCTTTTGATACCCAATAATCAAGGTGTAGGGCTAAATTTTTAAAGCCATTTTCTGTTTCTTTTATCCTACTACCATTCCTTTTAGTAATTCTATAGTCTACATTTTTAATGCTTAACTTAAACATTGTATCACTACTTTTGCCTACTATTCTTACTCTTATTAGTTCATTAAGAGTAACATATTTATTTAAATCCTCTATGTAATGATTACCAATTTCTGAAATATGGATAAGTCCACTATGATTACTATCCAGTTTTACAAAAATACCATAATCTTTTATACCTGTAACAGTTCCAAGAACAACGGAACCTTCTTTATATTCTTTTGTCATAAACTTCCCTCTTCTAGTGTATTATAGCAAAAAATGTTTATCCTTACAACCTTTACAAAAATCATAAATATCTCTATAATTATGATATTGAAAGGAAAAAGTGATTAAAATGGAAAATGTGGAAGATAAAATTAAAAGTATTATTGATGAGTTAAAGCCTTTTTTAATTAGCGATGGTGGAGCTTTAGAATATATAAAATTTGAAGATGGTATTGTCTATGTAAAATTAGGTGGTGCTTGTGCTGACTGTGCTTTTTTAGATGTTACTTTAAAAGATGGAATTGAACACATGATTATGAATGAAGTGCCTGAAGTTAAAGAAGTAAGAAATGTTAATTAGAATCTAACCAGTCTATTTTTAGAATAGGCTTTTTTTTATTAATAAAATTATAGATGTATCTTAAAAATTTTTCATACTCTTCAGTTCTATTTAACACTTTAACAATCTCTTTTTCTTTTAGTGTTTCATTTATTATCTTCTCATAAATATCAAAGTAATGACTTGGAAAAAGTAGTCTTGCTATTAATAGACCGTACTGGTAAGCACTATAATTAAGATTAGTTAAAAACTCATCTAAAAAGTCATAAGTATAATTATCTGTTATAAAGAGATATTTAAGATATTCAGCACTGTCTCTAGCTTTATTATCGATAACGATATTTAGAGGGTTATAGAAGCTTAAATTATCAAGATTTACTCTTCTTCTAGATATAACTAAGGTATCTGTAAATTCTTTGGTTAGATAGCTGTTAGTGGCGTTAAAATAGCTTATAGCATTTTCTCCTAGTCCTATAAAATAATCTAGAGTTTGATATAAAGTTTTATATTTCATTTTTATATAGTCTTTTTGATATTCAAAATAATCTATTTTACTACTCCAAAGATTATTCCAACTACTATGATTTAATAGTTTTAAATTAGATGCTTCTTTGGGACAATAAGTTGGATTATATATATCATTAATATTAAAATAATTATTATTTTGACTTCTTAAAAGAATATAATAATGATTATTTATTATACTAAGAGCTTCTCTATTTACATTAAAGATAATCATCATAAAATTACTATAGTTTAGCGTTCTAGTAAGCATAATTAGTTCATTAATATATTCTAAAGGTCTATTTACTAGATAAAGATAATAGATGTAATTATCAAGATAAAAGTAATAATAATTATCTTTTTTAATTATTTTTTCTGGTGTAAGATGATAGTAATAAAAAAGAGTATTCTTCATATCTAAAACCTCAGTAAAGTATATGATAAAAAAGAAAAAAAAGAACGTATTACTTTCTACGTCCTCCTGCACCACCATATTGACCATCATTAGGGGTTTTGCCTTTTATATATTTATTAATTTCTTCTTGCATTGCTTTATATTTTTCTAGATTTGCAGCATTTTGTTTTTCAATTTCATCTATTCGTTCATCATATCCACTAATTTCACTATTAAGCTCTGATTTTCTATCATTAAGTGTAGTTTCTTCTGAACTTAATTTATTTTCTTCTTCATCAAGACGTTTTAATTCTTCTAACTGTTTAGCCATAATTTCCATATCTGCAGCATCTTGTTCACTTTTTCTAGTTGCTTCAGCTAATCTTTCTTTCTTATCTTTAGCAGTTTGCTCTAATGTATCTACTTCAGTTCTTAAACTGCTAATCGCACTGCTTTTTTCACTTAGTCCTTCTTGACGGCTAGCCAAAAATTGTTGGAAAGCAGTATCTCCATTAAAGTCTACAGTTTTTTTATTATTCTGATCAGTTTGTCTTAGAGTTGTATAATGTCTATTACTAGCTTCTTGTTCTTGATTATCTTTTGTCATATCAGATTCTGCCCAATCTCCTTCATATTCTGCACTATCTCCGAACGGAATATCTATAGGAATAATCTTTGTTTGATTATCAAGTTCTTCATCATATTCTTGTTCATCTTCATGATCATTTTGAGCTTCCTCAGCTGTTTTTTTATCTTTAGTATCATCATTAGCTTTAGCTACCTTTAGTGCTTCTTCAAAAATTTCACTTCCTGCTTCATTTAGTTCTTTATTATTCTTATCATCAATATTACTTTTAACAAAGTTTGCTAACTCTAAAGTGTTTTTATCAAAACTATCTGCATCTACTTCATTAATATTATAATCTTTAACTGGCTTCTCTTTACCTGTATTATCGTCAGTATATACTTCTTCATTTATAACTCTTTCAATTTCCTTCTTAATGTCTTCGTTATTAATATTACTAAATACATCTACATTTTCTTCATCAGTTAAAGTTTTCTGTGCTGTTTCATAAGAACTTGCAAGACTAGATAATTCTATTTTTTCACCAGAAATCATTGTATAGCCTTTCGCTGCTAATTGTTCAAAATTTGCACTTGGCAATCTTAAAGCTTTTTTAGCTAAATCCATAAATCTTGTACGAGATTCAGAAAACTTATCATATACTTCTTTTAAGCTTCTTATTTGATCAGTAAGTGCTGCTAACTCTTCTTTTTTATTTTCAACTCCTGCTTCAGTCAAGTTGCCACTTGCTATTTGAGCTTCTATTCTTTCTGCCTCTTTTTCTTTAGTTTTTATTTCTTCTTGCATGTAAGCATCTTGAACTTCCATTATAGCAGCATAAGAAGTTATTAATAGTTTTAACTTATTAGCATCTCCTTTTATAACTTCCTGATCCATGCTTATGACTTTAAACTCTTCATTATCCTGTTTTTCTTTTACACTCATGTTAATCCCTCCAACTAATTATCACTAGTCATTAATATTTAATCTTTTTTTGATAGTTTTCTTAATACGTCTTTAACTCTATTCCACTCATCCTCATCATCAATACCATATAATTTTGGTGTATCTCCACTTCTATCAACATTTGATACATAAACGGTTACATTTCCATTTTCATCTTTCTCATTCTTTGTATAAACAACGTATTCTTTCTTTGTATCTTTAAACTCAAATGCAATAACAACTTCTACCTCGTCAATAGAACCATCTTCACCTATAATTGATAGAGTTGTTTTCTTTTTTTCATCCATCCTTTTTTCCTCCCTTTACTATTCTATAGATAATTTTATCATAAAAAAAAAAAAATAGGAAGACTATTTTTATACTTTTTAATTTTTTTGTTGAAAAAAGCTAGTTTTTGCATTTCTTAAGTAGAAATGTTTTAGATCCTGGGGCACAATATTCAACTATGTATTTATCTAATATTTTTATATCATTAATTTTTCTTACCTTTTTATTGTCGCTATCATAAAAACCTTTAAGTCGAAGTTTTCCATATGAATAGTCTCCAAATACATAATCAAATTCTAAAAAATATTCTGTAAATAAATCTCTTGTTACATTATAATCGAAGTTTTCTTTTCCTTTTATTATTTTATAATCAGTCTCTAATAAAGTATACATTTATATCACCAATTACATTGTAACACATTCTTACTCAATAATGGTAGCAAAAGTAGGAGAAGTTGTAGTGAAAGAACCATTATAATAATCCGGAATATTTCCTTGGATAATTTGAGTAGTGAGATTTACTTTGGCTGTAATAGGAATACTTTTTGTTGAGTGAGGCATAGTTATTTTTTCTTTAATAGTTACTTCTATTCCCACTTCAATTAGAGCATTATTAAAACCATATTCTTTAACATCAGTTACAATATTACTTGATACTGTACCAACAAATGAGAATCTAATGGGAATACTAGCAGTTAAATTGACTATTAAGCCATTATGAAATAAGGAACCTATGGGTATATCACAAACTACTCCATCTTCTAGAAATGTTAGCCTTGTTCCTTTTAGTGAATCTGATAATTCTAAATCAGTTGTATCCCCTTTTTCTATAGCACTTAATCTTTTCATGGCTTTATCATTTATTTCTTTTAATAGTTTATTAGTTGTTTTGGTATCAAAATTAATAAGTTCTATATTACCATCATTATCTCTACTTATTTCAAAGAGGTCTTCATCTAAAAAATCTTCATCTATAAAGGTAACATCATTTAAAATAACATTAGCGATTCTTTCTGTTTCTACAGTGGCATAGTTAATAATAACTTGTTCTAATCCTTTACCTGCAAGTGATGTAAGATATAAAGCAGTAAAGAAAGATAATATTAAGAGACTAAAGAAGATATATACTTTCTTTTTATTCATAGTTAATTACCTAGTCTTACTAGTATTACATCTTCACCAATTCTCTCAATACTTTGCCATCTAATTTCTGTGTCTTCTCCTTTACCAAAAGAAATAAACTTGCCCTTTGGTTCTACTATTAAACTAAGGATTGCACCATTTCTCTCATCTACTTTAACATCTATAATATTACCTATATTTCTACCATCTATAACATTAACTATATCTTTACTTTGTAAATCAGAAAGTCTCATATTATCACTGCCTTACTACTTAAAATTATGTATTTTTTTATTAATTATGCTTATCTCAAAATTTTCTTTAACTGCTTTATAGCATTTTTTTCTAGTCTCGATACTTGAGCTTGGCTTATATCCATATCTTTGGCAATTTCCATTTGAGTTTTACCTATGATATAACGTTCATTTAATATTTGTTGTTCTCTATCACTTAAATAATTTATGGCATCACTTGTAGCGATTTTATTTTCTACAACTGAACCTGTCCTTCTTTTGTCTTCTATTTGGTCATATACATAAATGGTGTCTCCACCATCATTATAGATAGGTTCAAACATGGATACTGGGTCTTTAAGGGATTCTAGAGCAAAGACAAGGTCATAAGTAGTAACATCTAAGGCGGTAGCTAGGTCTTCCATAGATATTTCTTCTCCTTTTTCCATGAAGTATTCTTCTTTTAGTTTTAAAGCTTTATAAGCGAGGTCTCTTGTAGAACGGCTTACTCTAATAGTGTTATTATCTCTTAAGTATCGTTTTATTTCTCCTAAAATCATAGGTACAGCATAAGTTGAGAACTTAACTTCGTGAGATAGGTCAAAATTATCTATCGCTTTAACGAGACCAATACAGCCTACTTGAAATAAGTCATCTAAGTTTTCATTCCTTGTATTAACTTTTCTTAAAATACTTAAGACTAATTTTAAATTACCATTAACGAGATCATTTCTAGCGAAAGAATCTCCACTTTGCATCTTTTTAAATAGTTCTGTCATCTCTTCAGTTGTTAATACTTTTAATTCTGATGTTTTAACTCCACTGATTATTACTTTGTTAGTTGCCATTTAATCATCTCCTAAATTAGTAATGATTAAATAGGCATTTTTTTATTCACTATATTTTTTGTAAACCTAAAAGGTTATTTAGTATAAAAAAGAAAAAAAGTATCATATTAAGTGTAGATGTAGGTGATAATATTGATAGAACTTAAGAAAACTTTTGGGAAAAATGTTAGATATTATAGATTTAAGAAAAAATATACACAGGCAAAGCTTGCTGAACTTTTAGATGTTTCTACTAATTATGTTAGTAGGATGGAACGAGGTCAGCATTCTACTAGTTTTGATGTTATTGAAGAGTTATCTAAAATATTAGATGTCGAATCATATAAGTTTTTCTTAAAATCTAAAGATACTGATTTACCTCTACGAGTTGATATGAAGAAAAAAGGCAATTAGAATTTAATCTAATCGCCTAATGGTTGCTTGAGCTTATCTATTAAGCTCTTTTTTTAATTGCTCTTACACCAAATCCTACTAATGTAAGTGATGTTACTAACATACCAATAGTTAGAACGATATTATCAGATGTTTCTGGATTTTGTTCTTCTACAGTATTATCAGGTGTTGTAACATCATCACTAGGTTCAGTAGGCTCAACTGGTTCTACAGGAATTTCTTCAGATGGTTTTTCTGGTAATGTTGTATAAACATTTACCCCGTTGGCAGTTTGAACATTACAAAACCACATATATCTAACTGAGTCAGCTTTAGTTGCTCCCATATTTATCTTACCTGTTGTACCGATAACTTCATCCCATTTTAAAATAGTAAATTCAAAAATAGTGTTACCTTCTTCATCTAGAGAAGCATTATATCTATAAGTATATACTCCATCTTCAGAAATAGTTGCTTTAAATTCAGGTGCCCAACCAGCAGTAAGAACATATTCATCTCCTACTTTTTGAGTCATTACTACCGCTTCAGTTTCATTGTTACCTTCAGCATTATTTAATGCCATAGATAATTCAAAAAGTTCACCATGAGTCATATTTTCTTTATTTAACTCAATATAAACTTCTTCAGTAATACCATCTGCTATTTTAGCAGTACTTTTCTTACTATATGGTCCATGAAACATTCCGTCTGCATCTTGAATTTCACTACCTTTAATAGTAGTTATGTTTTCATCAACAAGAGAAACGCTACCATAACCATCAGCAGTTGTCCAATCTTCTAGTGTCCACTCTGTTTGAGCAGAAACATTTAAAAATGGAACGAAAGCGGATAAGCCCACTATAGCCATACCTAAGACATTTTTAACCTTACTCATCACTTCTTCCCTCCTTTCCTCAAGATAAGCTTAAACTAAAACCAAACTTACCCTTCATATAGAATATACTTGACAAGAAAAAAGAAAAATAAATATTTTTCATAAGAATTCCTGAAGGAATTCCTTTTTTATGATATTTAGTGCTATCATCATA
>CALVPN010000044.1 GCA_944351375.1 uncultured Bacilli bacterium
AACTTTATCACATGCTCTAAAGTATGCTGGTTGATTTCTTACCGCTGAAAATGGCGTCGTTGTAAATGTATTAGAACTAGAATTAGCATAATCAATCATACTGTTAGTGCTATATCCATATTGCCACTTTGCTATTCCTGAACCTGTTTCTGTAGCTTTTAGTGTTGGAGATATAGTAGCAGGCTGTGTAACACAACCAGGATTACCACTAATAGTTATATTAGATGGTGCTGTTTTATCTATCTTATAAGTTCCCGAAGTAGTACCACAAGATTTTCCGTTATTATCATAGGCAACTACTTTTATAGTATATGTACCATCCTCATTAAGCACAACAGAAGATGATGGTGAACCGATATATGTATTAACAAGTTTATAATCTCCTTCATTCTTTTTAATACTTACTTCATATTTATACGTATTTTTAGGAGCACTTATATTTAAAGTGATATCTTTATTGTACCAAGTATTGGACTTAAAATCACTACTTATTGTTATTTGTTCACAATTTACTGTATCATAAATTGAATATTTACCTGATTTTTTTGAAGAGGTATTATTACTATCATCTTTAGCATAACCAGTTATTTGATATAAACCTATCTCTTTTAGATTTATAGTAACTTCACCAGTGTAATCTTTGTAACCGCTATCTTGATATGTTTCACCATTTTTTGTTATTACATATCGATATTGAGATACTTTTTTGTTATCAGTTATTTCCATCTTAACAGTGATATTTTCTTGTGAGCTTTTCTTATTAGGAGTAAATTTAATTACTGGATCTGTTTCATCTGTTGTTGTTTTATAATCATCACATACTAATGATCCATAATATTGATACTCTGTTTCTGACACTTTTAAGGCTGTAACCCTACTTTCATCAACATTACAATCTTTTTCATTCTCATCTTTTATTGGATCTATGTATTTTTCATCTATCAATGTCTTTAGTGTAACATAAGCACTTTTACCAACTTCTTTAGGTAGTTTACTTCTATAATCTGCAAAGTAATCCTTTCCTGCCAAAATAAGCATATCTTCTTGAGTCTTGTAATAGTTATCATTACCTCTATCAAGTATTGCTCTTACACTTACATATCCTAATGTTACTAATAAACCAAGGATTACTATAGTTGCAAGTAATTCAATTAAAGTAAATCCTTTTTTATTTGATATCATCTTCACACACCCTCTCTTATCTTATATTATAAATCATATTTTTAAAAAAAACTATCAAAACATATAGTAGTTAGTAAAAGTTCTGTAAACTATCATAATTATGTTTTTTTCTCATACATTTTATTAGGTGAATAATATGAATTATTTGAAAAAAATAGGTAAATTTTTATTAACTACTTTTATCAGTATTATAGTGTTAAGCTTTGTTTTAACTATATTTTATTATTTTGATATTATAAGTAACAATATTTATAATATTATGAAGATGATTATTGTTATAGGTTCTTTATTTATTAATTCTTTATTTCTAGGTAAAAACTCTAACAAATATGGAATAGTTGAAGGTTTAAAGTTAGGAGCAATATTTTTAATTATTATGATTATAATTAAATTAATTACTAATAGTTCTTTTGATATTAGAACACTCATTTATAGTCTTATTATTTTATTAACTTCTAGTGTTGGAGCAGTTATTGGTATTAATAAAAAAGAAAACAAATAATCTTGCCATTACAACAAGATTATTTATTTTGTATTATCTTTTCTAATATTTTTATTTCTTTTTTAGTTAGTCTAATTTTACTAACAAAGGATTTAGGTAAGACCTTAAGTAT
The DNA here is from genome assembly GCA_944351375.1 of uncultured Bacilli bacterium. Classification (GTDB taxonomy): domain Bacteria; phylum Bacillota_I; class Bacilli_A; order RF39; family UBA660; genus Onthousia. The sequence continues at coordinate 1,797 of CALVPN010000044.1, forward strand.
ATCTTTTTTAGTCTCTAATAAGTCTCTATAATACTCTTTAATAATATTATCTTTTTTTAACATTAAAACAGGTCCTAAAAATAGTTTTTTATAAGAATAGTACTTTCTTCCTTTTTTAAAGACATATATTTCATAAATAATATTATTTTCTTTTACTAAAACTTCATTATCTATATAATATCCTAACTTTACTAATTTTCTTTTAACTGCCAAAGAATAATTATTAGGAGAAAGTATCAAGGTATTAATATTCTTTAAATATTTTTTATTATCCTCTAATATTCTATTAATATTAAGTCCTCCCATACCTGATATAGTTATAGTATCTATTCCTTCTTTATAAGAATCTAAACCTTCGGCTTTAATCAGTTCTACTTTATCTTCCACTTTATAGAACTTAACATTTTCTTTTGCTGTTTTTAATGGTCCACTTTTATTATCACTAGCGACTGCTTTTGATATATTTTTTTCTCGCACTAAATAGATTGACAAAAGAGCATGATCACATCCAATATCTAGGGGATATGAAGAAAGGGGAACTAAATCCCCTATTGTTTTTAATCTGTTATTAATTTTCATTTAATCTGTTAAGAAATCCTTTAGTTTACGTGATCTAGATGGATGTCTTAATTTTCTTAAAGCTTTCGCTTCTATTTGTCTAATACGCTCTCTTGTTACACCAAAAATTTGTCCTACTTCTTCTAGAGTTCTACATTGTCCATCATCAAGGCCAAATCTAAGTCTTAATACTTTCTCTTCTCTATCTGTTAATGTTAAAAGGACACTTGCTAACTCTTCCTTAAGCATTTCTTCTGTTGTATATTCTTCTGGTCCTATCATTCTATCATCTTTAATAAAGTCGCCTAAATGAGAATCGTCTTCTTCACCTATGGGTGTTTCTAAAGCGACAGGATCTTGACTTATTTTATATACTTCACGTACCTTTTCTACAGGCATCTCTAGTTTTTCAGCAATCTCATCATCAGTAGGCTCTCTATTTAACTCTTGTGTAAGTTGTCTTTGAATTCTTGCTAGTTTATTAATAGTTTCTACCATATGGACAGGTACTCTAATTGTTCTAGCTTGATCTGCTATCGCTCTAGTTATCGCTTGTCTTATCCACCAAGTAGCATATGTTGAGAATTTATATCCTTTAGTAGGATCAAACTTTTCTACTGCCTTCATTAAACCAATATTTCCTTCTTGAATTAAGTCAAGGAATAACATACCTCTACCTACATAACGTTTGGCAATAGATACAACTAAACGAAGATTTGATTCAGCTAATATTCTTTTCGCTTCCTCATCACCTTCAACTGCTCGCTCAGCATATTCAAACTCTTCATCACTAGTCAAAAGAGGTATTCTACCTATCTCTTTTAAATACATTCTAACAGGATCATTTATTTTAACATCTTTAGACATTGTTAAGTCTTCTGTTTTAGTATGCTCAGTAATTTCTTCACCACTAGCATCATCGCTTCCATCCTCTGATACGATATCAATACCTTCGGCAATTAAACTATTATATAAATCATCGAGACTATCACTATCTACTTCTAGCCCTTTTAATTCAGATGCTAGTTGTTCATAAGTAATATATCCTTGTTTTTTACCTAATTTAATAAGTCTTTCTTTTCTTTGTTCCATTGTTTTTATTTCTTCTACCATTTTAACTCTCCCCTATTCTTAGTTTTCTAATCTCTTCAGCGTATTTTACTTGCATTACTGGATCTTGTTCATTTTTTATTTTCTCTTCTAAATTATTGATTGTTTTTTTATAATTGTACTCTCTTATTACTTTAAAGTAATCATAGAGTTCCTCTTCAGTAAGAGTTGTATTTAAGTCCATCTCTAATACTTCATTTAAGAGATTAAGTAACTCCACTTTAGGTGTTAAGTAAGTATAAAAATCCGCTTCATTAATAAAACCATACTTATGATAAAAATAAACAATTTCACTTTCTAATGCTCTTAAAGCTTCGGTAGGAAACACAAGATGTTCACTCTCTACCTTATCTATTATATCTTGTTTATTTAGCATATAATATATAATATTGAGGCTCGCTTTTTGATACTTATCTTTTTTCTTAGGTTGTACTTTTCTAGGAGTAGTAACCACTTCTTTTTTTATCTCTTTATTATTAACTAACTCCTGAAAACTTTTTTCTAGGGTATTATACCCTATTTCAAACTTTTTTGCAAGGTCTTTTAAGATAATTTCTGTTCTAATAGTATCATTTATTTTAGAAGCTTCTTCTAATACTTCATGAATATAGTTAGCTTGCTCTTCACTACTAGCAAAGTTACGGTTACGAGATAAGTTCTTAATCTTAAAGTCACTATAGTAAATAGCATTATTTATTAAGGAAAGAAAAGCCTCTTTACCATTTTTTAAGATATAAGTATCAGGATCATCTTCTCCTGGAAGTGTTATTACTTTAACTTCTATTCCCTCACTTTTAAATAGTTCTCCTGAAGCTAGTGTCGCTTTAACTCCTGCTTCATCACCATCAAAGCAAAGAATGATATTATTAGATAGTCTTTTAATCTCTTTAATATGGTCTTTTGTTAAAGCAGTGCCCATAGTAGCAACTGTATTTTTTATACCTACCGTACTTGCCCTTATAATATCCATAAAACCTTCCATAATTATAACAGACTTTTTAACACGGGCTTCTTCTTTGGCAATATGATAGTGATATAGAAGCTTTCCTTTTTTAAAGAGTTCTGTTTCTTTAGTATTAAGATATTTATTTTGTTTACCACTAGTTATAATACGACCACTAAACCCTATTACTTTACCGTTTAAATCATGTAAAGGAAACATTAGACGAGAATTATATATATCATGGTCTTCACTACAAAGTCCTATTTTATTAAGTAAATCAACAGAGTGTCCTTTCATAGTAAGTAATTTAGTAAGGTCATCCCTTGCCTTTAGAGAATAACCTATTTCAAACTCTTTTACTGTTTCATCATCAATACTCCTATTTTTTAAATATTTCCTTGCGCCTTCTCCTTCTTTACTCAGTAAGTTATTTTGATAATATTTATTAGCAAGATCATATATTTTATACCATTCATCATATTTAGTTGACATTTTTTTAGTTTTAAAGCCACTTAAAGTAATACCAACACGATTTGCTAAGTCACTTAGCACTTGATTAAACTCTTTATGTTCATAGTTCATTAAAAAGGTAAAGACATTACCAGTCGCATGACAAGAAAAACAAGTATAAATTTGTTTTTCCCTTGAAACACTCATAGAAGGATTAGTATCATCATGAAAAGGACAAACTCCAAAGTAGTTTTTACCTCGTTTTTCAAGAGGAATCTTCTCACCAATAACATCAACAATATCATTTTTTCTTCTAACTTCATTAATAATATCTTGATTATTGTTCATGAATATCCCTCCTTACCAATCTATCAATTATTTTAACACAATGATAAAGAAAATTCTATAAACTAATAGAATTTTCTAATTGCGTATTATTAAGCTCTTTTAACATCTGTTCTTTAATTTTATCTATATCAGTAAAAAATAGATTTATTCCTCGTTTTTTTAATAGCATTAATTCGCGAAATTTTGATTCTATCTCTTTTTCTATTTTTGGAGGAACTTTTGCAGGTTTCCCATTTCTCATATGAACATGATCAATATATTTTCCTATAGTAGGAAAAGCATTCTGCAACAATATCGCACTTTCCTCATCAAAAATTTTTTTAATTAAAATTGTATTACAAAAGAACTATTTCTTCGTCTTCTTATCCACTATCTTTTTGTATTTATCTACCTTACTAGAAAGAGGTATAAACCATAATATATTTTTATCTTTAATAGTAAAATAAGTAGGTCTTGCTTTTCCTCGCTCATGATTAGTCATCAAATTATCATCATTAACAATATCAAAAAATTCATCTTTAATGTGATATAAATATCCCGTTTTTATTTTCATATTTTGTACACCCCCAATATATATAAATTGTAACCTAAGTGTACCATATAAAAAATATGTTCGTCAACGTTTTTTTACAAACTTAAAAAGAAAATTCTATCATTTGATAGAACTTTCTAATAATTTTCCACTGGGATTACTTATTACTCGCCAGCCACCCAGAAGCGAGAAACATTGCCTATTGGGATCATTTATTACTCGCCAGCCACCCAGAAGCGAGAAACATTTTCATATATGCAAGTAAAACTACTTACTTTAATATTATATGAAAACTCTTTCATTTAATACATCTTTATTGTATCACAATAATTTATTTTAGTAAATACTTTTTGACTTATATTTTCTATGTTATAATAAGTAGCTATAAGAAATGGGGGATTTTATGTTAGAACTTATGAAAGAAAGAAAAGTTTTAAAAGATAATAGTACATTCTTTAAGTTGTTAAAGAAATCTCTTGAAAGAGATTTAACTAAAAAAGAACAGAACAGATTCTTACAATCTTCTTATAGAAATATAGGTTATTTAGAAGAAGAGTTTAATGTTTATAAAAGTAGTGTTATAGGTAACTTAATTATATATAATACACTTATCAATAATGGTATTACTTTAATTAATGGTCTAAGAAATGGACTTAATATAACTAAAGATAATTTTATTAAAGAAAACATTCATCAATTTAGTGCCCATTATCAATCAGTTAAAGAGTATGAAGAAGCTTTTTTAGCATATAGAGAAAATAGTACTGATGAAGGTTATGATGAGGCAATAGAAAAGTATGAAGAAGCGATAGATTATAGTGAAGCTTATACAATAGAAAAGACTTTAACTAAATGTTAAGGTCTTTTAAAATTCACTTTGACTATTAAGATTTGCAAGTTCTATTAAGTAACTGTTATCAATACTATCTCTTGTTTCAAAAATATAAGTATAACTAGTTAATTCATCTTTGTAAGGCTCTATTAATTTATTGATATCCTCAATCTCATAGTTATTATATTCTTCATATAAATCTACTACTAAATTTCTATTATTTACTAAATCTGTATAATTGCTGAAATATGATGATGTATTTGGATAAGCAAAGGCTTTTTTCAGTGTTATAGAATAGATTAATTTATCACCTTCTACTCTTCTTTCTCCTTCTACATAATAATTTTCTATAGATAAAGGAGTATAAGCACTATGAGCATGATAATCATTATCTGCTTTATACATCTTAGTATTACTATCATAAATTAAATAATCTCCATCATCTAGAAAACAAGTAGAATTAACTGGATTAAAAATTGTTTTAGATCCAAAATATTTTTTTAAAGTAGGTTCTACTTCTTTTAAACTAACACCTTTATTAAAGTCTAAGTTAAGTTCATTTTTTACATCAATAGGTAGCCTATCTATAAAGTTAATCTTCTCTTTATCAGATAAAGTACTTAAGTCTTTTGTACCATCAAAAGTAATTATATAACTATCGTAAACTTTAACTAATTCTAATAGAGATGCTACTTCTTTAGTAGAAAGACTACTACTATCTTCATTGTATGTTTCAATACTTTCATCTTTTAAATTAATATTAACTATAAATATAATGGATGCCACTATTATTAAGGTTATTAAAGCGATAAATAGCATCCCCACTCTTCTAACATTTTCCATAGTATCACTGTTTCTCCTCTTACTTAAGAGTATAAAGGAAGAAGAAAAAATATTCTACAACAAAAAGAAAAAGACATGTAAATTTACATATCTTATGGATTTAATCTATTAGGTCCTCTAAATATTAACATAGATTCTTTAACGCTAGGTAATCCTAATACTAACATAGTAAGTCTATCTACTCCTATACCAAAGCCACCATGAGGAGGGCAACCATATTTAAAGAATTCTAGATAGAACTCTACATCTTTATCAAGACCTTTTTCTTTCGCTTGTTTAACTAAAACATCATATCTATGTTCACGTTCTGCTCCTGTAGTTATTTCAACTCCTCTATAGATTAAGTCATATCCTTCTGGAGTATCATCTTTTCTCAT
>CALVPN010000045.1 GCA_944351375.1 uncultured Bacilli bacterium
CTTCATTATTAACACTAACTGCTCTCCATAACTTACCACTATACCAGATATAGTTATTAGGATCTTCTCCTGTTATGAAGGTATCAACTCCATCATCATATTGATTTTCCTTTGGTATATTATTTAGTAGAGCATTAGATACTGTAACGCCTTGTTCTCTATCATAACTAGTTACTACTATCTTACTTTGATATAGTTTTCCTTGTGCACTATTATCAGCATTATAATCTAACCACATCCATAATTGATATGTTACTTTATCACTTGGTTTTAATGTCGCTTCACTAGTTATATCAAATGAACCTGTTCCATAACCACTAACCTTTACTACTCCACTATCATATCCATTATCTCCTGTTAGCCTCATCTTTAAATAAGAGTTTGGTAAAGTATTATTAACATCTTCTTCTAGTGATACATGATAATAGGCATTTATATTACCTGTATTAGTAATTGTAAATGTATATGGTGTAGTCTTTTGACCTTGAGCATCTGTCATAGGTGCTACATTATCTAAATTAATATTATTTCCTTCAGCAAAATCAACTTTTAATATCCCTGCTGTTAAACTAACTTTTTTATCTCCTTCTAAAGTCATTGTAAGTAAAGCATAACTCGCCCCAATTAAAGCGATTACACTTATTACAATAGTTACTATTACTAATACAATATACTTCTTTCTTGTCTTATCCATACTTTACTCCCCATCCTTAGTTTCATAATTATTTTCATCACACACTAAATGTGCTTTATATAAATATTCTTTATTACTTATTTTCTCTACTTCTACATAACTTTTAGTCATATTACAATCATTATTGTTAATATCTTTTATCTTATCAATATATTCTTCTATAACTAAAGCACTTAATAGTACTCTAGTATTATCATTTATTTCTTTAGGTAAATAATTATTATAATCTAAAAAATAATCTTTACTAGCATTAATCATTTCTCTTTCTAATTTATTATAGTATTCTAACTTATTAGAAGAAATTAATCTATTAACACTATATAAAACTATTATTACTAATATACTAAGTATAATTATAATAGTTACTTTCTTACTCATTTTTTTCTTCTTTTACTTTTATTTATTGGTAATACTTTTTTTTCATCAAATTTAATTAATATAATAGATATAGTTGATTCTATTAATATTGTAACAAAATATGTTCTCCAAAAAGCATCTACCATAGTCATTCTACTTATAAATAACATACTAATTAAATTATCTACTAACATTGCAAATATATAAGTTGCAAGTATTGTTAACTTATTACCATCTGTATTCATATATAGATAATAATAAATTGTTAAGTTAATCATTTGGCTTGCAAGATATCCAAATATTTCTCCTGTTACAGGGATATAATCTATATCTCTTTGCCCTAATAGAGATGCTACTATTATAAATAATAACATTAAACAAGCTGAATAACTTATTCCATTCATAGTCTCTTTATAACCATATTTTTTAGTAATAATATTTGCAATGAAATATCTAAACGGATAAGCAAATATTGCAAAAGTAAGAGTTGCTTTACCTATATTAAAATTAAACTTACCTAAAACCCAACCTAATATTGCCACAGCTGTTAATAATAATATGTATACCCAACTTGGCACCTCTTCATGTTTTATTACTTCTTTTCTAGCACTTCCTTTTGTCATATTAACTCCTCCTATTCTTATATCATTACTATAACACAAAAAAAAGAAAAGAGAAAGTCCTTTCTTTTTTTATTTACAAGTAAATCCATCAGCTTCTGCTTCTTTTTTAGTATCTTCGTATGTAGCTTTTTCATCAGCGATATCATCTAAACCATATTCTGCTAAAGCATCATCACTTGCTTTTGTTAAATCAATTTCTAATGAGACATTATAAGTATGTTTATCTTTATTATTATTAGTTTTTAAACTAACACCATCTTTTTCTGTCTCTTCAAATTGTGAATCTAACATAGATACAAACATATCCCAGTTATCAATAATAGTATCATCAGTCGCTTCATTATCAATGCTCATTTTAACATAAGTAACTTTATCATCTTTGAAAGTCATAGTTACTTCTTGATCCATCTTCATGCCACTATTCTCTTCACTATTTGTACAAGTTAGTGTCTTTTCTCCACCACAACCTGTTATCAATAACACTGATACTGCTAGAACAGCAAATAATTTTACTCCTCTCACCATTTTCACCTCCATCTACTTCTAGGATATGTTAAAATTAAGAAAAAGGCAAGAAATATTTTTAATAGTTATAAAACTTTACACTTTAAAGTTTTATAACTATTAAACAAGAAAAGAAAGTTATACTTTTATTTTTTTAGAATAAGTTTTATTAGGTGAAGTAATCTATGAAGAAAGTATTTATTATTTTGTTATTATTTTTAATACCTTTAAATGTGTTAGGTAAAGAAGATACTTTTGATACCGCTAAAAGTAGTATTGTTATGGATTTAGATAGTGGTAGAGTTTTATATGAAAATAATGCTGATGAGGAAAGGCTTATCGCTTCTATTACTAAAATAATGACTTGTATTATTGCAATAGAACAAGGAGATTTAAATAGTGAGGTTGAAGCAGGAGAAGAGATTCTAAAGATGTATGGGACTAGCATTTATTTAGAGTTAAATGAAAGGATGAAGCTAATTGATTTACTTTATGGTCTTATGCTTAGAAGTGGTAACGATGCTTCAGTTGTAATTGCAAAAGAAGTTGCAGGTAGTGAAGAAGAATTTGTTAAGATGATGAACGAAAAAGCGAAAGAGATTGGTATGACTAATACTACTTTTAGTAATCCTCATGGACTTGATGAAGAGACTAAAAACTACTCTAACGCTAGAGATATGGCAAAACTTTCACGATATGCCTATAAGAACAAGACTTATAGAAAAATTATTGGAACTGAAGAATATCGTGTAAAAACTGATAATAAAAGTTATCTTTGGTATAATAGAATGAAACTATTAGGAGATTATAAGTACTGTACTGGTGGTAAAAATGGTTATACTCCTAGTGCTGGCAAAACACTTGTTACTACTCATAAGAAAGGTGATTTAAAAATAACTGTTGTTACTTTGTATGATAATGACGAATATAATAATCACGAAAGACTAGCAGAATATACTTTTGATAATTATAGTAATTACGATATTGTTGATAAAAATGATTTTGATCTTGTTATTGATAATAATAAATACTATGTAAATGAATCTTTTTCTTATCCATTAACAGAAAGTGAAAAAGATAATGTTAAAGTTCTCGCAAGTATCGATGACTCTTTAAACAGTGATAAAGTTGGTAATATAAATATTAGTCTTAATAATAAGACTATAAAGAAAATTCCTCTTTATATTAAAGAAGAAAAGAAAAAGGAAAACTTCTTTACTAAGTTGTTTTCCTAAGTCTAAAGAAATTAATTGATGGTCTTGCATTAATTCTAACATCATAAGTATCAGTACCTAGCCCTGATGTTATATAAAATTTAGTATTATTAATTTCATAAAATGAGTTTATATATTTAGAAGCATTATCTTTATTAGCAAAATTAAGTAAGTAAGGTATTCTAATCTCTCCTAAATGAGAATGTCCTGCTAAAGCTAGATCAACTGGATATATTTCTACAAAGTCATCTATATAATCTGGTTTATGAAATATTGTTATAGTATAGGTATTCTCATTATAATTAGTAAAAGATTTATCATAATTAATCACTTCATTATTAGTATTTAAGCCTACTAACATAATAGGTTCATTACTTTCATTATAGATAAGTTCATTACTATCATCTAATATCGTAAAACCACAGTCTAACAATATTGATAAGGCTTCATCATTATCACTTTCTCCTAATACTGCATATTTTCCAAGTGTAGAGTTTAACCTCTTTAATTCCTTAACAAGTTTTTTTCTATCTCCTGAAGTTAAATCTTCATCACCCAACAAATCTCCTGTAAATAAAATTAAATCAGGATTTCTTTTTGTAATAGCATTAACTACATCTTTTAGTAAGTCATTATTATTATAATGTAAATCTCCAAACTGAATAACTTTAAGACCACTAAATGATTCTGGTAATTTATCGTTAACTATTGCTTCTTCATTAATAATTAAAGAAGTCGTACCTATTGTAGTGATGTAAAGAAATGTAAAGAAGACAAGTAAAAAGATTATAATAATAGATATTACTATTCTTTTAACTATCTTTTTTACTCTTTCAGTTTGTTTTTCTCTATCTATATCTTTTTGTTTATCTTTATTTAATTCAATTCTACTATTCATTACTTATCCCTCTATAATAAGTATATAGGAAAATAAACTTTTTTTAAAGTATTATCTTACTTTCTCTATTTCTTCTTTTAGGTCTTCATAAGTCATACTGCCAAAAGATGTAAAGGCAATATTACCGTTAAAATTTATTATATATGTGTTAGGATATGTTGTTATATAGTACTTATCAAATAATTTATTTTTAGCCATTAAAGATGTAAAGGTATAGTTATTTTTATTTAAGAAATCTATTATATCATCTTTAGGATTACGAGAGGTATTAGCAATCCCTAATATGATAACATCATATTTATTTTGATTATAGTCATTATATATTTTTTCAATATGAGGTAATTCATCTAAACATGAAAAACAATCTATGGCATAAAAATGTAAAACTATTGTCTTGCCTATATAATCATCTAAAGTATGAGTATTACCATCCTGATCTTTTAAAGTAAAGTTAATTGGAGTTGCTAGTTCTACTTTACCTGTACTTTTTACAGGTTCTTTATCTTTGATAGACTCCATGGTAAAACCTGTATAAGATACGTAACAACCCATAACTATAATGATAATCGCTCCTATCTTAACAATATAGTTTAAGATATTTTGTTTTCTTTTAATAATATTTAAGACTTTAGTAGTAAATAGTCCTAAAATAATAAATGGTAATAAAAAGCCTATGGCATAAACTAGAACAAATAAATTTCCTATTAAAGCAGTACTTGCTGTACTAGCCATTATTAAAGTTGATGATAAAGCTGGTCCTACACAAGGAGTCCAAGCGAATGAAAATAAAAAGCCCATGAGGAAAGCAGTTTTCTTATTCATTTTATTTGGATTAAAATTAATCTTTAATTTCTTTTCTTTAGTTAAAAAATCTACTTTCAATATTCCTAGTTGAAATAGTCCTAAAATTACAATTAATATTCCTCCTATTTCTAGGAATATTTTTCTATTATCTTTAAAGAATAAACCTAGTCCTGTAAAAGATAATCCTAAAATAAAGAAAGACATGGATATTCCTAAGATAAAGAATAAGGTATAAATTAGAACTATTTTCTTTTTATAAGTAACATTACCCTTTTCATCTATTTCTTTAGCATTAGTAGCAAGATAACCCATATATAGAGGTATTAGGGGAATAACACATGGTGAGAAAAATGATATTATTCCTTCTAAAAATATAGCAAAGATTTGTACTAACTCACTCATTAAATCACTCTCCTAAAAGATTCTAACAAAAAATAGAGTATATTACAACTCTAATTTTCTTTTGTATTTAATATAGCAAGAAAAGCATCAGGAGGCACTTCTACACTACCAATTTGTTTCATCTTCTTTTTACCTTCTTTTTGTTTTTCAAGTAGTTTTTTCTTACGAGTAATATCTCCTCCATAACATTTAGCAAGAACATCTTTTCTTAAGGCTTTAATATCGCATCTTGCAATTACCTTATTACCAATAGATGCTTGAACTGGCACTTCAAATAACTGTCTAGGTATTACTTCTTTTAGTCTATGAACTATTAATTTACCTCTATTATAGGCAAAGTCTTTATGAACAATAACACTTAAAGCATCAACTACTTCACCATTTAACAAGATATCTAGTTTTACTAAATCACTAGGCTCATATCCTATTACTTCATAATCAAAAGAAGCATAGCCTTTGGTAATTGACTTTAACTTATCAAAAAAATCATAGACTATTTCTGATAGTGGTAATTTATAGATAAGACATACTCTTTCTTCATCTAGATAATTCATATTAATAAAAGTTCCACGCTTATCTTGACATAATTCCATTAAAGAACCAATATAATCTTTTGGTGTATAAATAGAAGTTTTAACAAATGGTTCTTTTATTTCTTTTATCTTAACTTTAGGTGGCATTTTATTAGGAGCGTCAACTGATATCTTAGAACCATCAGTAAGGGTTACTTCATAAATAACTGAAGGAGTGGTTGCAACTACATCGATATCAAATTCACGTTTGATACGTTCTATTGTTACTTCCATGTGTAATAGTCCTAAAAAGCCTGTTCTAAAACCAAAACCTAAAGCGACTGATGTTTCAGGCTCAAAGACTAATGCAGCATCATTTAACTTTAATTTAGATAAAGATTCTCTTAAATCTTCAAATTGATTAGTTTCAAGTGGATAAAGACCACAGTAAACAACACTTTTCAATTTCTTATATCCAGGCAAAGCCTCTATTTCATTCTTAGTAGAGTTTAAAGTTATAGTATCACCAACATGAACATCGCTAATACTTTTAATAGAAGCATAGATATAGCCCACTTCCCCTGTATTTAAAGTATTAACCTCTACTTCTTTAGGTGTATTTTTTAAAATTGATAACACTTCATAGTTAGCACTACTTTCTAGCATATAAATAGTATCGCCCTTTTTTACACTACCGTTAAATATACGAACTGCTGTTAAAACTCCACGATAAGAATCATAAATACTATCAAAGATTAATCCTTGTAAAGGTTTATCACTACTACCTTTAGGAGCAGGTATTTTAGTTATAATAGCATCTAATAATTCTTTTATACCCTCACCTGTTTTGGCACTAGTTAAAATAATTTCTTCCTCATCAAATCCTAAATTAGTAAGTTCTTCTGTTACTTTAGGAATATCAGAACTAGGAAGATCTATTTTATTGATAACAGGAATAATAGTTAAATTGTTATCAAGAGCAAGATAAAGATTTGCAAGAGTTTGAGCTTCTATTCCTTGTGTTGCATCTACTACTAAAATAGCACCTTCACAAGAAGCAAGAGAACGATTAACTTCATACGAAAAATCAACATGACCTGGAGTATCAATTAAATTTAATAAGTATGTTTCATTATTATATAAATAATTAATAGATACAGCATTTAATTTAATAGTAATACCACGTTCTCTTTCTATATCCATAGAATCTAACAACTGTTCTTTCATTTCTCTTTCTGTAACTGCTTTAGTCTCTTCTAAAATTCTATCTGCTAAAGTACTTTTTCCATGATCTATATGAGCGATTATCGAAAAATTACGAATGTTTTCTTGTTTCACTTCTATCACCTACTTAAAAATATAGTAACATCAGTTACTATATTATCATATTTTCAAGAGTTTTTTAACTCTTCAATTTCTTTTTTAGATAAACCTGTTGTTTTAATAATATCCTTAATAGATAAATTCATCTCTAGCATTCTCCTTGCAAGATCTTTTTTCTCTTTCTCAAAAGAGTTCTTATCTTCTTCAAAAGATTTTCTATCTTCTTCAAAAGCCTTATTTCTCTTCTCAAGAGATTTTTGTCCTTCTTCAAGAGATTTTTGTCCTTCTTCAAGAGCCTTTTTACCCTCTTCAATTTGTTTCATAATCATATCATTCTCTTCTCTTAAAGAATCTATTAGTGCCAAATCATCTTT
>CALVPN010000046.1 GCA_944351375.1 uncultured Bacilli bacterium
CTATCCGTTGTGGGCGTAGGAAAATTGAAGAGAGCTATCCTTAGTACGAGAGGACCGGGATGGACCAACCTCTGGTGTATCTGTTGTAACGCCAGTTGCAGTGCAGAGTAGCTATGTTGGGAATGGATAACCGCTGAAAGCATCTAAGCGGGAAGCCAACTTTAAGATGAGTTTTCCCATATTTTATATAGTAAGATCCCAGAAAGACTATCTGGTTGATAGGCTGGAGGTGGAAGCATGGCGACATGTTGAGCTGACCAGTACTAATAGATCGAGGATTTAACCCTATTTAATAAATTTGATGAACACAATATCTATGTTTTCAGAGAATTATTTCTCTATATTTTAGTAAGTAACGATAGCAGAGTGGGTACACCTGTTCCCATCCCGAACACAGAAGTTAAGCACTCTAACGCCGACGATAGTGTATGCGAAAATAGGAAGTTGCTTACTATTTTTTTGTTTATAAAAGACTTTTCTTAAATGATTAGTCTTTTTTTATTATACTAATATTGGGGTGTTATTTATGAATATATATAAACAACTAAATGAAGTTATAGATTACTTAGAAAATAATCTAAAGGAAAAAATAGATTATAATAAAACTGCAAAAATACTAGGTACTAATCTTTATATTGCAGAACAATTATTTAAACTTTTAACAGGGATTACAATGAAAGAATATGTAAGATATAGGAGATTAACCTTAGCAGCGAAAGATTTACGTAATAATATGAAAGTAATTGATGTCGCTAACACATATGGCTACACAAATCCCTCATCGTTTACAAGAAGCTTTATAACTTTTCATAATACAACACCCAAAGAAGTTAAGAATGGTAAAGCATCTAAAATTTATCCAGTACTACACTTTAAATCTAATTATACAAATACAAATGATATAAAATATAAGATTGTGCATAATAAAAAATTTACTTTATACACTTTAAAACAATTATTTCCTATCAATAATAATTCCAATTTTATTGAAAAATATTGGAAGAGTATAAAAGACAAAAATAAACAATTTAAAAATACTAAAAAGCGTTATGGCATATCAGAACTTATAAAAAGTAATACTGAAAAATTTTATTATCATGTAGGTTTAGAAGAAAAATGGGATAATGCTTCAAGATTTACAATATCTTCATCAAGTTGGTTTGTAATTACAACTTCCTCGTTTAAGGCTCTTGATATTAATAACTATATAAATAATACAGAAGATATCTACTTACCAAGTCTAAACTATAAATTGAAAGAAAAAAATTATCTTGAAATATATTATGATAATTATGTAGAAATTTGGTTTCCTTTAACATGACTTTTTTCATTGTATAAAAGTAAAGATTTAAATATATAAAACCTCTATAATAAATATGGAGGTTATTATTATGAGCGAAGAAATGCTAAAGTTTTATTTAAAAACAAGTATATACACTAATTATGAACCATATAAAGAGTACTATAAGAGTTTACCAGATGATATGGAAGAGTTAACAGATTTAATTTTATTTCAAACAATACATAGAAAGGAGTTAAGAAGAAGTAGAAAAGAACAATTAGAACAGGGAAAAAGTCACGATCATATTTCTGAAGAATATCCTTGGTGTGAATATATAAGTCATGATGATATCTTACTAACAGCACCAGCCATAACAGCAGAACTTTTTAGAAAAGACATAAGAGGTTTTACTAAAAATAGAGAAATAAAAAATAAAGTTGTTATTACTTGTCGTTATGTTGCGGTACTACTTGCATCTATTCTAAAAGCGAAAGGAATACCATGTAGAGTTCGCAGTGGTTTCGCTTCCTATTTCACTAATGATGGTAGATGTTTTGACCACTGGATTATAGAATATTATAATGAAAGCGAGAATAGGTGGATAACTTGTGACCCAGACCAAAACAGTGGAAAAGATCATATAGATATGCCTCATAAAAATTTTTCTTGGATTGCTGAAGTCTGGCTTAATGTTAGAAGTGGCAAAGATGATATAAACAAATATGTCCACGGCTCCTCATTCCAAGGCTTAAATATGTTAGCATATACACTTTTCTTTGATTTTCATGCTCTTATGGGCGATGAAATATCTTATCTATTCAAACCAACTTATCTAGATGATGATAATGAATTTTTTAATCTAACTAAAGAGGAGTTAAAAGAGTTAGATGATTTAGCAACTCTTATGCTAGATCCTAATAAAAATTTTGATGAATTAAGATATATATTCGATAATAACAAAAGGTTCAGAGTTTTAAATACACCATTAATCTCTGATAAGGAACATCTAGAATTAGAAATAAATAACTAATAGAAAAATAATTTCTAAACATCTTGAAAAAGTATTATCTCCTTTGCTATAATTAACTAGATAGAAAAGAGGAGATAATTATGAACAACTATAAAATAACTAGTTATGGTGAGAGTGAAACAGTTGAATTAGCACAAAATATTGAATCAGAGAAGTTTCCTAATATGGTTATCTGTCTAATAGGTGATTTAGGAAGCGGTAAAACAATGTTTACTAAAGGGTTTGCATCTTCCCTTGAAGTTAAAGAAGAAATAACATCACCTACTTTTAATATTATTAAAGAATATACAAGTGGAGAATTACCACTATATCATATGGATGTTTATCGCCTAGATGGTAAAGTAGATGATATTGGTATAGAAGATTACTACACCAAAGGTGGTATTTGTATCATTGAATGGGCTGATATGATAAGAGATTATCTACCAGAAGAAAGACTTGAAATAAAGTTTAAATTATCAAGCGAAGATGAAGATACAAGAATAATTACAATTACACCATATGGTTCTAAATATGAGGAACTATGTGAGGCAATTTTATGATAAGTTTATATATAGATACTTCTAGTAATTATTTATATAGTGGTATTGTTAAAGACGACAAGCTAGTTTCTTCTATTAAAAAGAAATATGAAAAAGATTTATCTAAGGAAGCTTTACCTAAAATAATAGAGTTATTTGATAAAGCTAGTATTACTCCTAAAGATTTAGACAAAATAATAGTTGTTAATGGTCCTGGTTCTTTTACTGGTATTAGAATAGGTATAACTATTGCCAAGACAATAGCATGGGCTTTAAACATAAATATAACCCCTATATCAGGCCTAAATGCTATGGCTATATCATGTAATACTAATACTTATAAAATGCCTTTAATAGATGCAAGAAGAGGCTATGTCTATGGAGCGATTTATGATAAAGATAATACTACTGTTGTAAAAGATTCTTATATAGTTTTACACGAACTATTAGATAAGAGCAAAGATTTAGATGAAGTAACAGTCATTACTAATAATGATTTAGATATAAACTTAAAAAAAGAAAAATATGATCCAGATATTTTAAAAATAGTTAAACATTTTGAAGAAAGTGATAGTATTAATCCTCACCTAGTAAATCCAATCTACTTAAAAAAGACAGAAGCTGAGGAAAAAGCTGGATTATGATTAAAGAATATGATAGTTATCCACAACTTTCTGTGGATAACTTTACTTATAAGTTAACTAAGAACGATTTTTCCACAAATCCGTACTTAAAAATAATTACTTATGTGGAAAAAGATAAAATAATAGGTTTTCTTTTGTACAGCCTTATATATGATAGAATTGAAATAGAACAGTTTGAAGTAATTACCAAAGAACGTGGTAAAGGCATAGGAGATAAATTACTAAAATATCTAATAGAAAAGCATAAAGAGACAGCTATTAAGAATATAACATTAGAAGTTAAAGAAGATAATATAGTTGCCATTAATCTATATGAAAAATATGGCTTTAAAAAAGTATCTACTAGAGAAAAATACTATGATGGTATAAATGGCCTATTAATGGAAAAGACTCTTTAAAAAAAGGGTCTTTTATGATAGAATAAGAACAAGTTTGGAAGTGATCAGATGGATATTAAATTTATGAATATGGCTCTTAATGAATCCAAAAAAGCAAATTGCGCCAAAGGTAAAGTTGGAGCTGTAATTGTATTAAATGATAAAGTGTTAGGAAAAGGAAATAATTCAGTTCCTAAAAATTGTAAGCCTTGCACAATAGATAGTTGTTTAAGAAAAAAATACAAATTAAAAAGTGGTGAAAGACAAGAATTATGTAAAGCTGTTCATGCAGAACAAAATGCAATATTAAACTCACTGAAAAAAGGTTGTGATTTAAATAACTCTACAATTTATGTAACGAAATCTCCATGTATGGTTTGTGCAAAACTTATAATAAATGTTGGAATTAAAAAAGTAATTTATGCTAATAAGTATCCTGATGATGAAGCTTTTAAAGTTTTGAAAGAAGCTGGAATTATAACTGAATATTTTGAAATTAATAAAATCAAGGAAGTGATAATGTGAAAGATGTATATATACTTGGAATAGAAAGTAGTTGTGATGAGACTAGTTGTTCAATAGTTAAAAATGGTACTGTTGAACTTGCAACTAGTACTTCCACTCAAATAGATATACATGAAAACTTTGGTGGAGTAGTACCTGAAATTGCAAGCCGTGAACATGTTAAAAATATTACTCTAGTTATAGAAGACTGCTTAAGAAAAGCTAATATGAAAATAGAGGATGTAACTGCCATTGCCATAACTTATGGCCCTGGTCTAATTGGAAGTCTTTTAGTAGGTATGCAAGCTGCTAAAACTCTAAGCTATATCTATAATAAACCTCTAGTACCAGTTCATCATATTGCAGGACATATCTATGCTAATAGTTTGGTCGAAGAGTTAAAATTTCCACTAATCGCTTTAGTTGTAAGTGGAGGACATACAGAACTTATTAAGATGACTGATCATTTCAACTTTGAAAAATTAGGAGGAACTCTAGATGATGCGATAGGTGAGTGTTATGATAAAGTAGCAAGAGTAATGGGACTACCTTATCCAGGAGGACCTAAACTAGATAAACTATCAAAAGTTGGTAGCCCTACTTATAAACTACCTATACCATTAAATGATGACTCTTATAATTTCTCATTTAGTGGCTTAAAGAGTGCAGTTATAAATCTAAATCATAATGAAGAACAAAAAGGTAATGAAATAAATAAAGCTGACCTTGCTGCTTCTTTTCAAAAAGTTGCCGTTACAAGCATTGTTTCTAAGACTAAGAAAGCTTTAAAAGATTATAATATTAACAATTTAATAGTAGCAGGTGGAGTTGCTGCAAATTCTATTTTAAGAGAAGCCTTAACTGATATGTGTAATGAAAATAATATTCATTTATCCATACCACCACTTAAATACTGTACTGATAATGCTGCTATGATCGCTTCTGCAGGTTATTATGCTTATAAACTAGGAAGAAGAGCAGACTATCACCTCAATAGTCTATCTACAACATCTTTACAATAGTAGATATGTAAATTTACATAATAAAAATGTCTAATCATGTATTTATAGTAACTTATCTTTAACTTTTATATTATATCATGGCAATATTAATACCAATAACAAACCATTTAATAAATTTTACATCAATATAATAACCAGATCTAGAAAAAGGTCTTTTTCTTTTGTTTAACATTATTTACCTATTTTAATAATAAAACTCTTAAAAATGTCGAAATATATGTTATAATTAATAATAAGGGAGGTAAACAAAATTGACAAATAGAATTATTTTAAATGGTACTTCTTACTTTGGATATAATGCAAGAAGAAGTCTTATTGATGAAATTAAAGGAAGAGGATATGAAAAAACATTAGTTGTAACAGATAAATCTCTATTAGAAGCAAATGTTACAAGTAAAGTTACAGAACTTTTAGATGAAATATCATTACCATATGAAGTATATAGTGATATCAAACCTAATCCTAATGTAGCGAATGTTAATGAAGGACTAGAAGTTTTAAGAAATAGTAAAGCTGACTTTCTAATCGCTGTAGGAGGAGGTTCTGTAATTGATACTGCTAAATGTATGAGTATCATTATGACTAATCCTGAGTTTAGTGATGTAGTTAGTCTTGATGGTACTGCTTCTACTAAAAATCCAGGTATGCCATTAATCGCTTTACCCACAACTGCAGGTACTGCCGCTGAAGTAACAATTAACTATGTTATTACAGATGATGAAAGAAAGAAGAAAATGGTATGTGTAGATCCACATGATATTCCAGTAGTTGCAATAATTGATCCAAGCCTTATGGCTACAATGCCAAAGAGTCTAGCCGCTGCAACTGGAATGGATGCTCTAACTCATGCGATGGAAGGATATATCACTAAGAGTGCTTGGTTAATGACTGATATGTTCCATAAACAAGCAATGAACTTAATCTTTAATAACTTAGAAAAAGCAGTTAATGAAAAAGATAAAGATGCTATAGAAGCAGTTGGATATGGACAATATATCGCAGGTATGGGCTTTTCTAATGTAGGACTTGGTATTGTTCATTCAATGGCTCATTCATTAGGAGCATATTTTGATACTCCACACGGTCTTGCTAATGCTCTACTTTTACCACACATCTTAAGATGGAATGGAAAAGTTTGTCCTGATCGTTTTAGAGATATGGGACGTGAGTTTGGACTTGATATGGATAACTTAACAGATGAAGAAGCTGTTAATAAGGTAGCAGATGCCGTTGATAGTCTAGCAAGAGCTGTAGGGATTCCTAAAACACTAAAAGAAATAGAAATTCCATATGATGCCCTAGATTCACTTGCAGATCAAGCTATCAATGATGTTTGTACTGGTGGTAATCCTAGAGAAGTAACAAAAGAAGATATCTTAGCTTTATATAAAGAAGCTTATGAATAAAAAAAGAAAATAAAAAGGGAGGAAAATTATGTTAAAAACAAAAGTAGGGTACTCAACCCTAAAAGATTCATATGCAAAAGGAAAAGAAGCTGCTAAAAATGCTAATGTAGGTATGCGTCCAAAACTTGGAATGATGTACTGTTCTTGTAATGATGATGTTGAAGAAGTAGTAAATGGTGCAATGTCAGCAATGAAAGGTGCTCCACTCATTGGTTGTACTAGTAGCGGTATGATTATAACTAATGATGGAATCATCGAAAGTGAAGATGGCTTCGCTGGACTTATGTCTTTCGATGATAAAAATATTAATATTGGAGTTGCTGCACATAAAGCAGGAAAAAATGCTAGAGAAATAGGTCGTAAAGTAGCTCGTGCTGCTGTAGAAAATGCTAAAGAAAACTATTCACCTAACTATTTCTATATGGTAGCAAGTCCAAAAGAAGAAGAAGATTACCTAATGGGTATTCAAGATGTTATTGGTAGAGTTCCAATGTTTGGAGGAAGTGCCGCTGACGATACAGTAGAAGGAAACTGGAAAATTTTCTGTAATGATCAAGTGTTCTCAGATGGTGTTGCCGTTGCCTTCTTCTATACAGATAATGACATCGTAACATCTTACACAGGTGCTTATCATGAAAGTGAAAACTATGGTCTAATTACAGAAGTTAAAAATGACCGTACTCTAGTTAAAATAGATGGAGTATCTGCACTTAAAAAATATGCAGATTGGATTGGTAAGAATCCTAGTGAGTTAAAAGGACAAAACCTATTGTCAGCATCTATCACAAAACCATTAGGAGTAAAAGATCCACTTGGAAACTTAACAGTAGTTCGTCATCC
>CALVPN010000047.1 GCA_944351375.1 uncultured Bacilli bacterium
ATACCTTATCTATGAAGTAGGAATCCTTGGAGGTAACGACAAGGGCGAAATAAAATTTATTTTATTTCTTATGTTCTATGGTTAGGGGAGAAAAACAAAAAATAATGGTGGTTAAATGATACTAGTATGAATAGCTTTTTACGTCAAATAATCTTCTTTTACTTTTATCATTTTGTTATTTGTAATAAAATAGATAGTGTTAGAAAAGAGGATATTTATGAATGAAGTAATTATTGAAGAGATTAGTAAAGATTTAAATATTAGTAAAAAACAGGTTATGACTGTTTTAAAATTATTAGAAGAGGGAAATACGATTCCTTTTATTGCAAGATATCGTAAAGAAGCGACTGGGGCTTTAAATGAAGAAGTTATAAAATCTATAGATGATGTTTATCAGTATCAAGTTAATCTTTTGAAACGTAAAGAAGATGTTATTAGATTAATTGATGAGAAATGTCTCTTGACTAATGAGTTAAAAGCATCTATTATGAAGTGTACTAAACTTGTTGAAGTGGATGACTTATATCGACCTTATAAAGAGAAGAAAAAGACTAAAGCAACGGATGATATTAATAATGGATTAGAGCCACTTGCAAAGATTATTATTTCATGTCCTGTGAAAGGAGATATTAATAATATTGCATCAAAATACCTTAATGATAAAGTTAAGAGTGTAGAAGATGCTGTAACTGGAGCTAAATATATTATCTCTGAATGGACTAGTGATAATGCTTATTATCGTAAGTGGATTAGAAGTTATATCTTTAAAGAGGGAGTAATTGTTAGTAAGTTAAAGAAAAATGCTATTGATGAAGAGAAGACTTATAGTAACTATTATGACTTTGCAGAAACAATTAAATATATTAAACCTCATCGAATATTAGCGATAAATAGAGGTGAAAAAGAAGGAGTACTTTCTGTTAAATTAGATTATGAAATAGAGAAAATAGTTAAATATTTAGAGAATAAAGTAATTAAGAATAAAGAATCTTTTTGTTATCCTATAATAATGGATGCAATTAATGATAGTCTTAAACGTTTAATACTTCCTAGTGTAGATAGAGAAGTTCGTAGTGAACTTAAAGAAAAAGGAGAAGTGCGCGCGATAGATAATTTTTCTACTAATGTAGAGAAACTTCTTTTAACACCTCCTTTGAAAGATAAAACTGTTTTAGGGTATGATCCTGCTTTTAGAACTGGTTGTAAACTTGCTGTTTTAGATAAGACTGGTAAAGTTTTAGAAATTGCTGTTATATATCCAACTGAGCCTCATAATGATATAGAAGGGTCTCGTAAAAAATTATTAGAGCTTATTGATAAATATAATATTGATGTAATTGCAATTGGTAATGGTACAGCATCTCGTGAAAGTGAGTCTTTTGTCGCTGATGCTATTAAATCTTGTAAAAGAGATGTTTCATACATAATAGTAAGTGAAGCAGGGGCATCAGTATATTCTGCTAGTAAACTTGCAATAGAAGAGTTCCCTGATTTGACTGTAGAAAAAAGAAGTGCAGTTAGTATTGGAAGACGTGTACAAGATGCTTTATCTGAACTAGTTAAAATAGATCCTAAAAGTATAGGTGTTGGTCTTTATCAACATGATGTACCTGTTAAAAAACTAGATGAATCATTAAACTTTGTTGTTAGTAAAGCTGTTAATGGAGTAGGCGTTAATATTAATACAGCAAGTTCCTCAATACTAAAATATGTGTCAGGATTAAATAAAAAGGTAATTGATAATATTATAGCTTTTAGAGATAAATATGGTAAATTTAAAAATAGGGATGAACTTCATAAAATATCAGGAATATCTGATAAAGTTTATGAACAATCAGTTGGTTTCCTTAGAATACTTGATGGAGATAATCCTTTAGATAAGACTTCTATTCATCCTGAGAGTTATGATAAAACTAGAGAACTTTTAGATTATTTAGGATTTAGTGAAAAAGATTTAGGTAGTAAGGAACTTAGTGATAAACTTAATAGTTTAGATGTAGATAGTCTTAGTAAAGATATTGGTATTGATAAATATACTTTAACTGATATTATAGAGTCTTTAGAAAAACCTATGAGAGATTTGCGTGATGATTATCCACAACCTATTTTAAGAAGTGATATCTTACATATAGAAGATTTAAAAATTGGTGATAAATTACAAGGAACAGTACGTAATGTAGTCGATTTTGGTCTATTTATTGATATAGGTCTAAAGAATGATGGACTTGCTCATATTTCAAAATTAACACATCAATATATTAAAAATCCTAGTGATTTATTTAGTGTTGGAGATATAGTTGATTGTTATGTAGAGAGTATTGACTTAGATAAGAAAAAAGTTAATTTATCTTTACTTAGTGATTAAGGTAAAAGTCAAGTAAAAAATATTAAAAAGTCATATAATATAATAGGTTCGGGTGTCAAATTTGACAAAAAAAAGATAATTTGCTATAATTTTATTGTTCTTATTTGAAGGAGGAACTATGAAAAAAGTTAGTAAGCTGAGCCTTACTTTAGCATCTGTTGGTGTTTTTATGATAGGTTTAGCTGGAATTTTACAGTATAAAGCTTTTGAGATAGAAGATAATGCTGTAGCTTATGAAACTGTGACTATGAAAGACTCTTATGCAGGAAAAGTAGAAGATGTTAATAATAAGAATAAAAATGATCTTGTTGAAGAGTCTAATGATAATATTGAAATAGAAGAAGTAACTATTAATGAGGAATTAGAGGATGTTAAAACTTATGAGGAAGTTAGTACTGTTCCAGTTGATCCTATAGTTTATGATGGATTAACTATGGGAGAGTTAGCTGATAAGTTAAACAGATCTTTAAAATCTACTATTTCAGGAAAAGGATACTTAATCGCTAGTTATTCACTACAACTTGGAATAGATCCTTATATGGCAACTGCTATTATTCTTCATGAGACAGGATGTAATGGTACTTGTAGTAGTTTAGTTCGTGAATGTAATAATGTTGGTGGTCAAAAAGGAGGACCAAGCTGTGGAGGAGGAGCTTATAAAGCATATCCTACACTTGATGATGGTATTATGGGTTATTTAGATAACTTATATCGTAATTATTATTCTCATGGATTAACTACTCCAGAGACTATTGGTCCAAAGTATGCTGCTAGTACTACTTGGGCTAGTCAAGTAAATAATTACATTGCTTTAATTAGAAGTAGATAAAGAGCTTAGGCTCTTTTTATTTGCTTTTTTTCTTATTCATTAATATAATTATTATATAAAGAATAGAAGT
Organism: uncultured Bacilli bacterium; assembly: GCA_944351375.1. Classification (GTDB taxonomy): domain Bacteria; phylum Bacillota_I; class Bacilli_A; order RF39; family UBA660; genus Onthousia. Next base: position 3,265 of record CALVPN010000047.1, read on the forward strand.
AATGAGGTAGTAGTATGGTAATAAATGGAGTAGTTAATGATAATTTGGCAACTATGTCTTTTAATGAACATCATTATGTAGTAAAAAGAGTTACAATGAGTTTTCCTACATTATATTATTTAGGACTTGAACCTATCTTTGGAGATTATATTAAAGAAAATGATACTTTAGTAGTTGCTGGTAAACTTAGTAAGAGAGATATTTTAGGAAAAGAAGATACTATATATGGTGATATTAAGATAACTAAAGATAAAGAATATATAAATGTAAGTGATATTAAAGATAATACTAAATATCTTAAAAATATAGATGTTAAAACAGGAGAATGTTTTAGTAGATTATATATAGATGGAGATGTTAGAAGATTAGATAGAAATTTATATAGTTATGAAAATGATAACTCTGTTGTTTTAGTAACACCTAATTTGGATAAAAATGAATTTAATGTTTTTGATTTGAAAGAAAGAATAAATGAACTTTTTTCTATTATAGGATTTAGTGGAGTAAAAGATAAATTTAGAGTTATATCGGTGAATAAAAATGGTGATGTGAATAATTCATTTGAAATGGTTATCAGTTTTAATGATATAGATTATATTAATGCATCGTTTATGATAGACGAAGATAATTTGCTTAAGTTTAGTCCTGATATTTACAGTGAATATTTTGCGTGTAAATATAAATTAAAGAAAAATGAGCCTTTTATTTCTTCTTCGGCTTTTCCTTATTATTTTTCAAAAAGTGAATTAATCTTATCACTTAGTAGTATTATTAATAATGGAAATTATAATAGTTATCAAAAAGTTTTTTCGAGACTTTATGTTGGAAGTATAGCTAAAAATAAAGAAACTGTAGGTTATCAGGATCTTTATTAATACATATATTAAGTTATATGTATTTTTTTGTCTTGTAATAATTAGCGTGATTACTTGTTTTTTTTCATAGTATTCTATAGGAGGTAGCTTATGAAAAAGAGTACTAATGGTTTAAGTAATGATGAAGTTATTAAGTCAAGGGAAAAGTATGGCACTAATGCTTTAGTAATGGTTAATAAAGATAGCTTTTTTAAACAGTTTATTAGAAGTTTGGGAGATCCTATTATAAAAATACTTTTAATCGCTCTTGGTATTAAAACTGTCTTTTTAATTCAAGATTTTGATTGGTATGAGACTGTTGGTATAGTAATTGCCATATTTCTAGCATCATTTATATCAACTATATCAGAGTATGGGAGTGAGAAAGCTTTTTTAAAACTTCAAAGTGAAGCGGAATCTATTAAAGTTAAAGTAAGACGTGATGGTAAAACTTTACTTATAGATATAAATGATGTAGTAGTAGGAGATATTATATTACTTGAATCAGGTGACAGAATAGTTGCAGATGGTGTATTAATTAAAGGAGAGGTTAGTGTAGATGAATCATCTATTACAGGAGAGAGTAAAGAAGTATATAAGAAACCTTTTATTAGTGGACTTAACTATAGTGATAATAATGAACTATTAAGAGGTAGTGTTATTTATCATGGAGTAGGTGAGATGGTTGTTACGAAAGTAGGTGTTAATACCTTTTATGGTAAGATATCTTTAGAGTTACAAGAAAAACCAAGAGAGAGTCCTTTAAAGTTAAGACTTAGAGATCTTGCTAAAGTGATTAGTAGAATTGGTTATATAGGTGCTTTTTTAGTAGCCTTTTCATATTTATTTTCTGTTCTTATTATAGATAATAACTTTGATATAAATAGAATATTATTTACTCTTTCTGATACGTCTTTACTCTTTGCATATTTCCTTCAAGCTTTAACTCTTGCAGTTACAATAATAGTAGTATCTGTTCCTGAAGGATTACCTATGATGATAACTTTGGTGTTATCTAGTAATATGAAAAGAATGCTTAAAGATAATGTTTTAGTTAGAAAACTTATGGGAATAGAGACTGCTGGTAGTTTAAATATATTGTTTACTGATAAGACTGGTACTCTTACTAAAGGAGAGTTAGAAGTAGTAGGAGTTATGTTTGGAAATTTAGATTATTATAAAGATAATAGTAGACTTAAGAATAGTATAACTTACTATAATGTTTTGAAAAGGGCAATTTTATCTAATACTAATTGTGTTTATGATGATGAGAAAAAAATGTGGATAGGGGGAAATGCTACTGATAAGGCAGTTGTTAATTATTTAGGAGAAAATAATTATTCTGTAAGAATAGTTAAACAAGTTCCTTTTGATAGTAAAAATAAATACTCTTATACTAAAGTGTTAGAAGGAAGTAAAGAGATAACTTATTATAAAGGTGCTCCTGAAGTATTACTTGATAAGTGTAAATATTATATTTCAACTAGTGGAAAAAGAGTTCCTTTTGTCAATAAAAATAGAATTGTTAATATAATTGATGAATATGCATCTAAAGGTATTAGAGTCTTAATGCTTGCTATGGATGATGGTAGTGGTTTATCTTTTATATCTTTGTTATTTATTAAAGATGAATTAAGAGAAGAGGTTAAAGATGGGATAGAGTTAGTTAGAAAAGCTGGTATTAAGACTGTTATGATAACTGGTGACAATAAAGTAACTGCAACTTCTATTGCAAGGGATGCAGGGATTATTAGTAGTGACAGAGATATTATTCTTACTAGTAGTGAACTTAATAATATGAGTGATGAAAAGGTTAAAGAGATTATTCCTAATTTATGTGTTGTGGCAAGGGCTCTTCCTACTGATAAAAGTAGATTAGTAAGACTAAGTCAAGAGTTAGGACTTGTTGTAGGTATGACAGGTGATGGTGTTAATGATGCTCCTGCTTTGAAAAAGTGTGATGTTGGTTTTGCTATGGGTTCAGGTACTGAAGTTGCTAAAGAAGCATCTGATATAATTTTACTTGATAATAATTTTAATTCTATTGTAAAGGCTATACTTTATGGTAGAACAATCTTTAAAAGTATTCGTAAATTTATTATCTTTCAATTAACAGTTAATTTCTGTGCTGTTTTCTTATCAATAGTAGGACCATTTATTGGGATTGCTAATCCTGTAACTGTTATTCAAATGCTTTGGGTTAATATGGTTATGGATACTCTTGCAGGGATTGCCTTTTCTTATGAAGCCCCTCTTTTAGAATATATGGAAGAACCTCCTAAAAAACGCGATGAGAAAATCTTAAATAGTTATATGATTCACGAGATAATATTTACTAGTATTTATTCTTTTTTACTTTGTATTTTCTTCTTAAAATGTCCATTTATTCATTCATTCTTTAGAAGTGGTAGAAATGATATTTACTTTATGAGTGCTTTCTTTGGTCTTTTCATCTTTATGATGATATTTAATAGTTTTAATGCTAGAACAAGTCGTCTTAATATCTTTGCTAACCTTTTATCTAATAAAGTCTTTTTAGGAGTAATTATCTTTATAGTAATAGTTCAAGTACTTCTTATTTACTATGGAGGAGATTTATTTAGAACAACATCACTTAGTCTAAAAGAAGTAGAGATAATGTTAGTCTGTGCCTTTTCTGTTATACCTGTAGAGTTCTTTAGAAAACTTTATCTTAAAAGTAAAGGAAAACTTGGTTGTGTTTAAGAATGTTTTGTATTATAATATAAATCACTGGGGGGGATAGACAGTGGAAAATCTTAGAGTCATGAGTTTTGATTTAGATTCTTTTGCTTTAGTTAAAAGTAAAGTGGAAAGATCTAAAAGAGTAATAGATTATATTAGAAAATTAGATATTGATTTGGCAATGATACAATGAGATAAAGAATTAATTTATAATCTTTTATTTATGATTAAAAACTATGGAGTGGTTTATAATTATTCAAATTATTTGTTTTTGATGGATCCTACTTTATAATTTGTAGATGATTATTATTTTATGGATAGTGGGGCTTTTGTTTCTAAATTAGGTTATGAAGATATTGCTTTTTATAATATTAAAAAATATAAAAAAGAAAGTTTATGGGAATTTAGAAATATGGTTAAGGAATATGAACGTGTAGAACATAAAGTCTTGGCAGGAACATTACAGGATGTAAATATAGATGATTTTTGTGAGAAATATGACCTTGATAATATTTGTAGTGGTCCTAGAAGTAATCATATACTTGTATCTAAAGGGATATATGCTAGGATAATAGATAGTCCAGTGATGGAATCAGTAGAAGTTCAACCTATGGTTGTTGATATTACTTATAAAAAAGTTAGATAGGAAATGATGTTTGTGAAAAAATTAAGAATACTTAGTATGAATTTAGGAAGAAGTTTTGTTCCTGTTAAAGATAGAAAAAGAAAAGCATATATAGCAGATTTTATTAAATATGAAGATTATGATGTTGTTATGTTACAAGGT
>CALVPN010000048.1 GCA_944351375.1 uncultured Bacilli bacterium
TATCTTTTTAATTGTGTTAATGCAGTGGAGGGCATACATTTGGATCAGGGGCATAGAAACAATGATTTTTAAATCTTCCAGCTAGGGCTTGATCATACCAAGTGTTAATACAATTACTATTTTTTCCTGGTGCATAGAACCATAATGCATTAGTTGCAGGGTAGTAATATTCTCCTCTTAAAGTTCTTTCTGCTAGTTCTCTTTCTTTGATAGTGGAACCTGATGTGAATTGGGGACTGTTTATACCAGCGAAACCTCCTGGATTTTGAAATACCATTTTGGTAATTGTATTTATATTTCTAAATGTATAACAGTTAGCAAGGACTCTATTAACACCCACATTACCAACCATAAGCATACCATAATCTCCTTCACCTACTGCTTCTGCTCGCATTAATCTTGCAAGTAAATCTAATTCTTTACTTGTATATTGAACTAATTGAGACATATAATCACCTAATATACTTTATGTTTTTTATAATAATTTGTTCTATTAAGTAGTATAAATTTGTGATAAAATTAAAGTAGAGGTGGTACTTATGAAAAAGAAGAAGAAAAGAAGAATTACATTTATTATATTTATTATTTTACTACTAGCTTTGATAGGAGGAGCTTACTATTATTTTGTTTATCTTGGTAATGATGTGCCTTTAGTAGAAAAAAAGGAAGAGTTAAAGGTTTATGATGTTAATAGTAATAAACGTCCTATTGCCATTATGATTGATAATAATGTAGAAAATGATGAACAAGTGGGATTACAAGATGCTTATTTAACTTATGAAATAATCGTAGAGGGTGGATTAACAAGAATAATGGCTATCTATAAAGATGTTGATACTAGTGTAATTGGACCTGTTAGAAGTAGTAGACATTATTTTTTAGATTATGCACTTGAGAATGATGCAATATATGCTCATTATGGATGGAGTACTTATGCAGAGAATGATATTGAGGCTCTTTCTGTTGATAATATTAATGGACTTTATGATGATGCTTTTTATCGTGATAGAAATATTGCAGCACCTCATAATGTTTTTACTAGTATCGATAATTTATATTTAAAAGCTGAAGAGTTAGGTTATGATACTACATCTAGTGATTATGAAAATTTAAATTATGTTAGTAAAAAGGTAGATTTAGAGAAAACTGATAATTCATTAAATTGTGATGGGGAGAATTGTAGTTTAGAAGGAACTTCTTTAACTAGTATTGAAATTCCTTATTCTAATAGTGAAGTAAGAAGTTATACTTATGATAGTGATAATGGTTATTATCTTCGTTATATGAATGGTATTCCTCATACTGATAGAGATAGTAAAGAACTATATCATTATAAAAATATAATTATTATGAAAGTAGATAATAGTACTCTTGATAGTTATGGTAGACAAGATTTAGATACAGTAGGAAGTGGGGAAGGTTATTATATTACTAATGGTTATATGATGCCTATTACTTGGGAGAAAGATTCCAGAAGTGGTAAGACTTATTATTCTTATAGTAATGGTGATGAAATAAAGGTGAGTGATGGTAATACTTTTATACAAGTAATGCCTAGCGATAGAGAGATTACAATTAATTAATTGTAGTCTTTTTTTGTAAAGTTTTAGAAAATTTTTCTTTAAAGTTTAATTATTATTTAAACTATGCTAAAATTTAGTTGGGTGGTAGTTGTGAGAAAACCAAAGTCTTTAGGTGAAGTTAGGATTAAACCTAATCGTAATAAGAAGAAAATAATTATAATTAGTGTTATTAGTGTAGCATTGTTTTTAATATTAATAGGACTTTTCTATTTTTTGCTGTCTATGAATGATAATAAATCTAAAAAAGAAAAGATAAAAATAGATGATGCTAGTACTGTTGAGAAGAAGGATTTAACTGTTTATGATGTTAACAGTAATAAACGTCCTATTGCCGTTATGATTGATAATAATGTAGGTAATAATGCTCATGTAGGATTACAAGATGCTTATTTAACTTATGAAATAATAGTAGAAGGTGGATTAACACGTATAATGGCTATTTTTAAAGATGTTAATACTGGTGTTATTGGTCCTGTTAGGAGTAGTCGACATTATTTTTTAGATTATGCAATAGAGAGTGATGCAATATATTCTCATTATGGATGGAGTACTTTTGCACAGAATGATATTAAAGCTTTAGGTGTTAATAATATTAATGGGCTTTATGATAATGGTTATTATCGTAATAGAAATATTGCAGCACCTCATAATGTTTTTACTAGTATAGAAGATTTATATAATGTTGCAGGCAGTAAAGGTTATAGTACTACTAGTGATAATTATAGTCTTTTGAATTATAGTCCTGATGATGTTAATTTTGATGCTACAAGTGATCTTTTAACTGCTAATACCATTAGTATGACTTATTCTTATAGCGAGGTTAGAAGCTATACTTATGATTCTACTAATAGATATTATTTACGTTATATGAATAATAGTCCGCATACTGATAGAGATAGTGGGGAAGGGTATCATTATAAAAATATAATTATTATGAAAGTTAATAATAGTACTCTTGATAGTTATGGTAGACAAGATTTAGATACTGTGGGTAATGGGGAAGGATATTACATTACTAATGGTTATGCTATACCTATTACTTGGAGTAAAGATTCTAGAAGTGGTAAGACTCGTTACTATTATAATGATAAAGAAATTGTTGTTAGTGATGGTAATACGATGATACAAGTAGTACCAGTTAATAGTAGTATTACAATTAGTTAGGGGGACTTATGAAGAAGTTAAGCAAACATAAAAATGACATTATTAGTGTTTTAACTTTAATTATAATTAGTTTAGTTATCGTTTTAATTCTTGTTAACTTTACTAATTTTTTTGGGTCTAAGAAAGACTGGCTTAGTCAGCATATTATGTTTCCTGATTATTTAAGGAAATTATTCTATGATACAGGAGACTTTTTTCCTAACTTTGCTTTTAATCTTGGAGGAGGACAAAATATCTATAATATCTCTTATTATGGACTTTTTAATCCTATTATTTTAATTTCTTATTTATTACCTTTTGTATCTATGATGACTTATATAGAGTTTAGTATGATTATATGTTTAATAGTAAGTATTGCTTTAATGTATTATTTCTTAAGAAGAAGGTTTGATTCAAAGATAAGTTTTGTTAGTACGTTACTATTTTTAACTGCAGGATGTTTTATTTTCCATTTACATCGCCATATTATGTTTGTAGATTATATGCCTTTTTTACTTATGGCTTTAATAGGTGTTGATAAGTATTTTTATAAGAAGAAAATATCTTTATTAGTTATATCTATTTTCTTAATGATTTTAACTAGTTATTACTTTAGTGTTGTAGGATTAGTTTGTGTTTTACTTTATGGTATTTTTAGATATATTGAAGATAAGAAAAATGAGAAAATTACAGTTAAAGATTTCTTTAAAGAAGGATTTAAATTTATCTTTATAATGTTGATATCTGTGTTGATGAGCTGTTTTCTATTACTTCCAACTCTATATTCTTTACTTGATGGTAGGACGGCTACAAATAAAAGTATTTCATTACTAGGATTACTTATTCCTAACTTTGATATTTCTAATACTTTATATTCTTCTTATTCTCTTGGATTAAGTGCTATCTTTATAATTGCTTTAATATATGGAATTATTACTAAAAAATGCGAAGTTAAAGTTATTAGTATAATCTTTAGTGTTTTGTTAGTTTTTCCTATCTTTGATTATATATTTAATGGAGGAATGTATCTAAATGGTAAAGCTTTTATACCATTACTTCCTCTTGCTATCCTCATAATTGGTTATTTCCTTAAGAATATTTTTAATAATAAAAATAAGTTAAAAATTAGTATTATTATCTCTTTAATAGTTGTAGTTATTAATCTTCTTATCTTTGTTTATAAGAATGAATATGTGTGTTTATTGTTTGTTTTAGATATGGCGCTTTTGGTTATCTTTTTATTTATTGGTTTTAAGTTTAAAAAGAAAATACTTTTTTATATTTATCTTGGAGTTATGTCTTTAGCTTTAGTTATTCCTACTAATTTTGATGATGAGTTTGTAACTAAAGAATTTTATGATACTTTAGATTATGAAGAGACTAGTGATAAAGTAAAACAAGTATTAGGTAATGATAATAGTTTTTATAGAATTAGTGATCAAAGCACTAAGTTAGATAAGTCTAATTACATTTATGATATTGACTATTATACTGGTAGTATTTACTCTTCTTTATCTAATTCTTATTATAAAGATTTTTATAATAACTTAATTAATAATGAATTTATTTATAGAAGTTATGGAATGCTTACAGGTAATAATAATATCTTTTATAACTTTTATATGGGTAATAAGTATTTACTTAATAGTAGCAATGGAATGATAGGGTATGATGAGATAAGTGATGATATTTATAAAAATGAAAATGTTTTACCTATTGGATATAGTACTAGTAAGACAATGAGTTTAGATGAATATAATAGTTTATCTTATTATGAGAAGTTAGATGTTTATTTGAATTATGCTATTGTTGATGGAGATTATAGTGATAATTATGTTAAGAAAGTTAAAGATTATGTCCCTGATTTTGAGGTTTTAGAAAGTAAGAATTTAAATATAGAAGAAGATAATGATAAATATTCCATTAAAGCTTCTAAAGATAATAAGTTAGTTATTAAATTAAAAAATGTTAGTGAGAGTGATATTTTACTTTTAAGATTTAAGATGCTTTATGATAATAAATGTAGTGAAGATGATTCTTATATTACCATTAATGGAGTTAGTAATAAACTTACTTGTAGAAGTTGGAAGTATCATAATAATAATTATGATTTTGAATATTCTTTGAATGGTAATGAAAATTTAGAGATTACTTTTAGTGAAGGTAAATTTAAGTTATCTGATCCTTCTTTTGCTATCTATAATTATAACGATTTAGTGTCTATTAATGATGAAATATCTCCTTTTGTTATTGATAGAGATAAGACTAAAGGAGATGTTATAGAGGGGAGCATTAATGTAAAAGAAGATGGCTATTTTAAACTATCTATTCCTTATGACGAAGGATTTGAAATATATGTAGATGGTGAAAAGACTCCTTATGAAGTTGTTAATAAGAGTTTTATTGGTTTTAAAATAAAAGAAGGTAATCATGATATTAGAATTGTTTATGACTCTCCTTTATTTAAAGAAGGATTAGTTATATCTTGTGTTGGTTTAGTGTTGTTTGTAGGGACAGTTATTTATTATAAGAAAAAGAAAAAAACTGTTGATTAATTCTGTTCATATATGATATATTAATTATGCGAGAAAAAAATGTTAAATCATTTTTGCAAGGGGCCTATGGAATTCTGTGGGGCCCTATTTTTCTTTTGTAATAAATTATATTTGTTATAGACTTAAATCTTTTGCTTTGATAAAATGTTAATGGAGATGATTTGATGGAATTTATTGATAGAATAAAAGAAAGAGTTAAAGATGATTTTAAGAAAATAGTTTTACCTGAATCTAATGATGTTAGAGTGTTAGAAGCTGCTTCTACTATAAAAAAAGAAGCATTCGCTGATATTATTTTAATAGGTAAGGAAAGTGAGATAGAAAGTCTTGCTAAAGATAATAATATTGATATTAATGGGGTTACTATTATTGATCCTTTGACTTTTAGTGATAGTAAAAAGTTAATTAATGATTATTACGAACTTAGAAAGCATAAAGGTATTAGTTTAGAGCAAGCTAAAGATACTATTTTAAATGATTATGTTTATTTTGCTAATATGTTAGTTAAAGATGGATATGCTGATGGTATTGTCTCTGGAGCGTGTCACAGTAGTGCTGATACTTTAAGACCTGCTTTACAGATAATTAAGACTAGTAAAGATACAAAAGTTGCTTCTGCTTTCTTTTTAATGGTTGTTCCTAATTGTGATTATGGTTCTAATGGAGTATTTGTTTATTCTGATTGTGGAATGATTCAAAATCCTAGTAGTGAAGAGTTAGTTGAGATTGGAAAAGAGAGCGCTAATACATTTAGATTATTAGTAGAAGAAGAACCTAATGTTGCTTTCCTTTCTCACTCTACTTTTGGATCTTCTAAATGTAGTGATGTTGATAAAGTTGTTAAAGCAGTAGAGATGGCTAAAAAAACATATCCTGATATTAATTTAGATGGAGAATTACAATTTGATGCTGCTGTTGTTCCTCTTGTTGCTAAGAGTAAAGCACCTAATAGTAGTGTAGCAGGTAAAGCAAATGTTTTAATCTTTCCAGATTTAGATGCTGGGAACATTGGTTATAAGATTACAGAAAGACTTGCTAAAGCGAAAGCATATGGTCCTGTTACACAAGGTCTTGCTAAACCTGTTAATGATTTGTCACGTGGATGTAATGCTAATGATATAGTAGGTGTTGTTGCTATAACTGCTTTACA
>CALVPN010000049.1 GCA_944351375.1 uncultured Bacilli bacterium
TAATCACCTCCTCATTACTTTATCTAAAATATTATCAAGTACACTTTCATAATCTTTTGGTAAAGCTACCATCTTCATAAAGCCATTTAATAAAAGATTAAAAGCTTCTTTCTTACTTATTCCCTTTGTTTCTAAATAGAATAATAACTTATTATCAAATGGTCCTGTGTATGCTGAATGATTTGCAACAGAATCAAATTCATCTATAAAGAGATTTGGTTTTATTGAACTTTTAGCATCATCTAAATTAATTATTCTACTATGTTGGTTACAAACACAATTAATCATACCTTTTTTAATATAGCCATTTACACTAAATTTTAAATCTCCTTTTAGATAACTAATACCATGACAAGTAACATTACTTATTGTATCTTTATTCTTATGATATACATTTACTTCATCAGTTATCTTTTTATCAGTAACACTCATAAGATAAAAATCTATTTTAGCATTATTATAGATGTTGATATTAACAGTAATATTTTCTTCTGTAATATTATAAATAGTTGTGGAATTCATTATATTAAAATCTATTTTGATATTATTTTTTGTTATAAGGTAAAGCTTTATATTATCATTTTCTATATTTATAGTAGTATCAGTATCAAGTTCTAATTTAAAAGTACCCTCTTTACTAAAACTTTTAGTACTATCTAATAATATATTATTCATGATTTTCACTCATTTCTACTTCATTTACCCCAGTAAAACCTGTTTTTTCTATTTGTTTGGCAAGATTAATATCTCCTGTTTTGATTATCTTACCATCTTTCATCTCATGAACAAAGTCTGGTTTAATTAAATCTAAAATTCTACTATAATGAGTAATAATTAAAACACTTGTGTCTTTATTTTCTTCTAAATAATCATTTATATTATTTGCAACTACTTTTAGACTATCAACATCTAACCCACTATCTAACTCATCTAAAATAATAAAACTTGGAGTTAAGACCTTTAGTCCTAAGACTTCGTTTTTCTTTCTTTCACCACCAGATAAACCTTTATTAATAGACCTATGCATAGTATCTTTTGGTAATTTTAAAGCATCAAGTTCTTTTTTCATACCTGTAATAAAAGTATACAAATTAGTATCACTACCTCGTTCTTTTAAAGCTGTTCTTAAAGCTTCACTATTACTTACACCATCAATAATAGATGGATCTTGCATAAGAAGATAAATACCACTTCTTGCTATTTCATCTGTAGTTAAATCATTTAGTTTTTTTTCATTATAAATAATAGTACCATCAGTAATGACATAATCAGGATGGTGCATTATCACTTTTGATAAAGTACTTTTCCCTACACCATTAGGTCCCATAATAGCATGAATTTCTCCTTTATCAATATTAAGAGAAAAATCTTTTAAAATATCTTTATCAATATCATTTATCTTTACATTTAATTTATCTATTTTAAACATATTATCACCCTTTCTAATTGTATGATAAAATATATTATATTTATGTTTGATAACCAGCTATAGTATAACATATAATTGCTTATATTTAAAGGATTTGATAAAATAAATTAGAATGGATAGTGATTTTATGAATAAAAGTAAGATAAATAGTTTAATCATAGGACAAGCTTTACTTTTTGGGATTATAATTATATTCTTTGGTATTATTATTGTAAAAGAGAAAATACCTAACCTAAAATCTAGAAATGTAGAAGAAGATATCAATACTTATTATAAAGAAAATTATAATAATTTAGACCTAACTAAAGGAAATTTAAAATACCATAAAGATGATAATAGTTACAGTATTACCTACTACGATAAAGATTATAAAGAGTTAAATTTTACCATTACTTCTTTAAATAATAAGATTACAGATAATTATAATGAGAACTTTATAAAAGGTAAAGAGATAATGAATGAAGTAAGCAAAAAGGTATTAGATAAGTATAAAGATATTTTTGATAATACAAATTTTGAAAAGCTTAAAATAAATTTTAAAGATTTAGACGAATATAATGATGCTGAAAAAATAAATATATTAGAAGGTAATATTTATAATACAGGTTACTATTCTGTTAGTTATTATGTTAAAGTAGATAGTTTAGATGAAATTTATCTTAACAATTTAATAAATAGTTTTAATAACATTTCTTTAAGTAATGGATTAAAGACAAACAATTATAGTGTTACTTTTGACAATAATGGTATAATAAAAATAGTTGAAGGAGGAAAAAACCATGAATGATTGCCTATTTTGCAAATTAATTAAAGGAGATATTCCATCTTATAAAATATATGAAGATGATAAAGTTCTAGCTTTTTTAGATGTTAATCCTAATAGTGATGGACATACTTTAGTTATTCCTAAAGAACATTATGAAAATTTATTTGAAACACCTAATGAAATTATTACTTATATGATTAACACTATCAAAACTAAAATCTATCCTATTCTAAAAGAAAGACTTAATATTGATGGCTTAACAATTTGCCAAAATAATGATTATGGACAAGATATAAAACATTATCATATTCATTTAATACCAAGATATAATAATGATAGCTTTAAATGTACTTTTGATAGTAGCAGGGTTAATGATATTAAAAGTGTTTATGAAAAGTTAAAAAATAAATAGAAATTATTCTGAAGTTGTAAGATAAATGTAGACAAAAAAGCGTCTACATTTTTTTGTTATAATAAAATAAAGGAGATGGTTAAGTTGCAAAGTTCAAGAAACAAAACAAAAGGAATTTTCTGTTAAATCTTTATATAAATTAATAAACATATCAAGAAATGGATATTATAAATAGTTAAAGACAAAGGATGTTTTAAATAGATATGAAATCAATCGTAGAGATTTAGATGAGTTGATTAGAGATATTCATAAAAGAAAACCAAGTTATGATTTAAAATATAAAATCCCAATCTAGTACAGAACTAAATTAGGATTTCAATAATACTTTTTTAGTGTCTACTTATTATTGACAACTTCAAATTATTCCTTACTCATTTTATTATTTTAAGAAAAAACTAAAAATGAAATCAAGTATTATTAATATTAAAAGTATTATAGAAATGACTTTAGGTATTTTTCTTATAAACTTATCTGTTATAGGTTTTACTATATATAAGAATATAAAACAAGCAGTACCCCAAACTAAACTTACTTCTAAAGATATATACTTACCAAAATTATATTTCATAGCAGAATAATCCCAAAAACTTTTATGAAAAACAAACTCTGTTAAGTATCCTCCCACAAGTTCTATAATCGTGAGTATTAATGTAACACTTATAAATAAAATAATTATTTTTAACCATCTGTTTATCTTTAAATTATTAAATATTAATCTAGTTAAAAAAATCATAATAATTACTCCAAAGCCATAAATAGGCATCCACGGTCCATAGAAAGGGTTAGTAGTAAAATCACCAGTAAATATTAATTGTAAAACATTTTCATAAACAAAACCTAATATAGCAAAAAAAAGAAAATTATTTAAATAATAATACATAAGTATCACACTCTTTTCTATATTATTATTAACAAATTTCTTTATATCATACAAAAAGAAACTCTAAAATAGAGTCTCTTTTAATAAGTCATACAAGAACCTAAGATGATAGCTAGTAAGATATATAATACAACTATAATTAGAAAACTATTTCTTGGTCCCCTTGTACAACAGCTAGTAGTTACTGTTTGATTATTTGAACAAGACATTTTTACACCTCCTTATTATACTTAGCAGACAGCACCTATAATTATAACTAGTAAGATAAATAATACTAAAATAATAGCACTGTTTGAATTACAATTACCCATAACTTAATCCTCCTTTTTTTCTAGTGTTCACATTATTCTATGGTAAATATTAAAAAAGTGTGATAAATTTACTCTATTTTATTTGCAAGTTAGTTAAGATAATGCTATGATATTTAATGAGTTGATAAGGAGGAATTTTATGAAAAAATTAGTTAAAATAACCGCTTCAGCTTTAGCAATATGTATATTTGTTACTGGGTGTGGAAATAATGCTGAACTTAAAGACAACAATACTGTTGTTAAAACTGATGAAGGAAAAATCACTGCAGATGAGTTATATAAAAACTTAAGAGATAAGTATGGTATTAATGTTTTAATCGATATGATTGATCATCAATTATTTGATGAGAAATATAAGACTGATGAAACTGAAACTGAAACAATCAATGCACAAATTGAACAAATGAAAAGTCAATACAATAATAATGAAGAAGCATTTAAAGCTGCACTAACTCAATATCTAGGTGTTGAAGATGAAGATGAACTTAGGGATTTATTATCACTTGAATATAAGAGAAATTTAGCGATTGAAGATTATGTAAAGAAAAGCATTTCTGATGATGAAATTCAAAAGTATTATGATGATGAAGTTATTGGTGATATAAAAGTTAGACACATATTAATTAAGCCTGAAACTACTGATGACATGTCTACTGAGGAAAAGACTGAAGCTGAAGAGAAAGCTAAAAAAGAAGCAGAAGATTTAATTAAACAATTAGACGACGGTGCTAACTTTGAAGAACTTGCTAAAGAATATTCTGATGATACTGGTAGCGCTAGTGATGGTGGTTTAATTGATTATTTCAATAAAGATGATAATATGGATGAAGCTTTCTTAAATGCTTCTATCGATCTAAAAAAAGGTAAATATACTGAAGAGCCTGTTCAATCTAGTTTTGGTTATCATATAATCCTTAAGTTAGATCAAAAGAAGAAACCTAAACTAGATAAAGTTAAAAATGATATAAGAGAAACATTAGCAGAAGAAAAGTTAAATGAAGATGCAGCGCTTAGATATAATGCTTTAATAGAGATTAGAGAAGAAGCTGGTATTAAGTTTAATGATGATAGCTTAAAGAAAGATTATGATGAATTAATGCAACGATTAATAGATAGTGTTAATAGTAGTAGCACTGCTAGTTAGTAGTAATAAAATTTAATAGTTAAGAGAAGTACACATTTTAGGTTACTTCTCTTTTTTGAAAAAATAGATACTTTGTGGTATAATATGCGATGCAAGAAATGAAAGGGATGAAATAATGAGAAAAGATATTAATGAGGAAACTAAAAAAAGATTGATATCTATTTATGAACAAGTAGAAAATGATTTTAGTAAATTTCCATATATTAAAACAACAGAAGATTTATTTATTTGGAGAGATATTATAAAAAATGGAATTGAAGAACAATTTATTAAATTTCAAAAGCCATGCGATGATAAGACAAAAAAGAGATTACGTAATAAAATAGTTGAGGAAGGAATTGAAGGTAATGATTCTTTAGAACTTCTTTATGCTTGGACTAAATGTTCTAGAATGATTACAGGGGCAAAAGCTATGATTAGAACTGTCAATTATCAGTATGGAATTGAAGATAATGATCATGTAATTAAAGCTACTACTATATTACATAAGCATCTTAAAGAAAATGGAAAAGCTAATACTAGTGATTTATTTGATATTTTACAAATAAGAGAACTTAGTCTATTAGTAAAATATCCTTCATTACAGAGAACTATCAATACACCTTATGAGTTTGAAAGAGCTATTGTTAAGGAAGATGAAAGTGAAGCTTGGTCTGCTCCTTTATTTGTAACTATGCTTAAAGCTTATGGAGTTGAAAAAGATGATTTATTAATAATAGGTAGAAAAGTTATAGAAGAAAGTAAAAATTATATAGAAGAAACAAGAAATAATCATAAAGAAGAACAAATGACTAAAAAACGAGTTGCTTAAATAAAAGAATAGAGATAGTAATGATGTGTCTCTATTCTTTTGGTATATTAAAGCCTAAGCTATACATTTTTCGTTTAAGTTTATACTCTAGTTCTTTGCCAGAGTATTTTTTACTTAATTTGTTATAATATTTTTCATATTCTCTTTTAGCAATATCATTGTTTTCTTCTATATCAGTAGAGTTTAATACTTCTTTTATTATATCTTTAGAAAAGCCATTATTAATTAAATCTACTTGTAATTTCTGTTTTAAAACTTTGGCACTTTTATTATGATTAGATTTTATTTTTTTAGAGATTAACTTCTCTATTTTTTCTTTTTCTAAGAAGTTCGTATACTCTTCTAAAGCTTCATTATAGTCATTAGGCTCTACTCCCTTTTTATCTAGCTCTAAAGCTATTTTTTTAGGGCCTTTATTAGTTGTAATAATACTATTATGAACATAACTTTTAGCATAGTTTTTATCATTAATATAACCTTGTTTTTCTAAAGTGGT
>CALVPN010000050.1 GCA_944351375.1 uncultured Bacilli bacterium
TTTTAAGTATAATTGTTTAACTTGTTATATTAAGAAAATTGTACTTTATAGATTTTTTTGATATAATCTTTGATAGAGAAGGTGATAATTGTGAGTAAGTATTATGATTTAGTAGGTTCCTTTTATAATAATTTTACTAAAAAATATGAAAAAGAAGAAATTATCAAAATACCAGGTGTTACTTTTAATTCTATAGAAGATATAGATAAATTTACAGCGAGTATGAACAGATTTACGTTTACTTCTAATTTAGATGAGAAATATAATAACAAAAATACGTTTTCCATAAGAGTTACTGATAATAAAGATAACTGTTATTATCAAAGTGTTATTTTTGATGAGCCTTTGTTAGTTGAGATAATAAACTCTTTAAATAAAAGAACAGTTTATTTATCAGATGGTTATAGAACAATTAACATGATTGGTGCAAATAACACTTTATTTAATACAGCTTGGAAGACAGTAAGAAGTAAAATAACAAGTAGTAATGAAGAAGATAAAGAGTGGTTATTTAGTATCTATACTAAAAATAGTAGATATGGAAAGATTTTATATAAGTATATGACAGGTGATTCTTTTGATGCTAATCATGATGATATTTTGTTGGAATTAGAAAAGCTTTTTAGAGATTATGAAGTTTTTCGTAAATATTTTGTTAATAAAGATAGAGATCTCATTAAAAACTTGTGTGTTAGTTCTGATACTATTCCATTAGATACTAGTATTACTTCTTTAGAAAGAAAATGTGTTGGTAGTACTTATGAAAGTAAAAAAGATTATCTAGATGATTATGATAAAGAAGAATTTTTTGATGAAGAAGAAATAAAAATGATGAGTGATGGTGAAGATAATGTTCCTTATCATTTTACTGGTAGGAAAATATGAAGGAACTACCAATGTATTTAGAATATTTAGAGTATGAAAGGCATTACTCTAGGTATACTATAGATAATTATGAGAAAGATATAGAAGAATTTTTAAAATATTTAGATAAAGAAGGACTTAATTACTTAAAATTAGAATATAGTGATATAAGGCTCTATTTAATATATTTAAAAGATGAAAAACATGAGAAGTCTACTTCTATTAGTAGGAAGCTTAGTGCTCTTAGAAGTTATTATAAATATCTTTGTAGTAATAATAAAGTTAAGACTAATTTATTTAATTTGATTTCATCTCCTAAGAAAGAACAGAAATTGCCTAGATACTTTGAATATAATGAATTAGAAGAATTATTTAATGTTCCAGATTTAAAAACTTCTTTAGGACAAAGAGATAGATTAGTACTTGAAATGATGTATGCGACAGGAATAAGAGTAGGAGAATTAGTTAAGATTAGATTAAAAGATATTAATAGAAGTGAAAGAACTATTTTAATACATGGTAAAGGTAGTAAGGAACGAATTGTTAATTATGGAGAATATGCTAGTGATATCTTAGATATGTATTTAAATAATGGATATAAAGAGTTAAATAAATTTAATTGTGATTATTTAGTTTTAAATAATCAAGGTAGAGGGATAACAGAACGAGGTATTAGATATATACTTACTAATTTAATTAAGAAAACCTCTCTTCATAAAAATATCTCTCCTCATATGTTAAGACATTCTTTTGCAACACATCTTTTAAATGAAGGATGCGATATATTATCAGTTAAAGATTTGTTAGGTCATGAAAGTATATCATCGACCCAAATATATACACATATTACAAATGATAGATTAAAAGAAATATACTTACACAGCTTTCCTAGAACAAAATAATAGTGTATTGACATGTGGTTAATTTTATTATATTCTATCATTGTAGATATGGTGTCTAATTAGGAAAGAGGTGTATAAATATATGAAAAAATTATTATATTTAGTAATAACTGTTTTAATGCTAATGCCTAATATAAATGTAAATGCTACTACTAAAGAAGGTTTAGCTTCAGATGTTATTATTAACAATTTAAATGGGGGATCTACATTCGATGATGGATATGATACATTTATAACAGGAGAAAATCCTAATAACTACATTTGGTATTCTGGAAAGTTATGGAGAGCAGTATCAGTAAACAATTCGTCTAGAACTGTTAAAATGGTAACTGAATGGAACATTTCAACAATTTCTTATAATGAAAATAGTACATATAAAAAATCTTATATGGAAAAATGGCTAAATGATACAACAGTAGATGGCTTTTTGTATAATTTGAAAGATTATAATAAATATATTGTAACCAACGCTAAATGGAATGCTAATCTTGATGATACTAGCTTTGGAATGATAAGTAGACCAACTGGTACTACGATAACAAATCCGGTTGGGTTACTCAATATTTATGAATATCAATCTAGTACTGATGATATTTTAACTTATAAAAGTGATTATTTAAATAATGGTCTTTACTGGCGTACATTAACTCCTTTTCATGCTGATCTTGTTAGAAATGTCAATGAAACTGGTAGTGTTTATGATTATGATAGATCGCGTGCTATTAATGGTGTTAGACCTGCTATAGTATTAAAAGAAAATATTAAAATAGTGGATGGTACTGGAATTGCTACTGATCCATATCGTTTAGAAGGAGATAATGATAAAAATTTAATAGGAACAAAGTTAAATACTAGATATAGTGGTGAGTATATAAGATTTGGAAAAGGGGAAAATAACTTATATAGAATAGTAAGTCATGAAACTCCTTCCTTGACAAAGATAGTAAGTGCAGAGCCATTGAAAGAAAATGGTAAATTTAAGACTATTAAGTTTGGTGATACAACATACTCAGAATCTACTACAATTGGTTTATTTTTGAATGGAGAATATTTAAATAGTGGTTCATATTTAACTGATGAAAACATTAACCTAATAGAAGATAATACAACTTGGTATTTAGGAAATATTGATAAAAGTGGAAATTATAAACTAGCCAAATATGAAAATTCTCTTGATAACACACTAACACCTAACAAAACAACTGCTAAAGTAGGTTTACTACGTTATGGAGAGTTAATGGCAGGACAATTTAATAGCTATGATGCTAATGATAAAACTGCAAATACAGATTACTGGCTTCTTACACCACACAATACTTCTAATGTTTCCGTTATAAAAGATAATGGTACAACGGACAATGTGTTACTTGCCCAAAGTAATGGGATAAGACCTTCTTTAAATTTAAAAGAAAACGTCCTAATTACTGGAGGTTCTGGTACTATTGATGATCCTTTTACTATATCAGATAAAATTACAGCACCAACACCACCTGATGATAATAATTCTGGTGATAATACAAATGAAATAGAAAATAACCCAGATACTAGTGATAATTTTATTTTATACATGTGTTTAAGTACTTTTTCTATATTTGCAATAGTATTATTAACACTAAAAATTAAAAAAAGAAACAGATTAAACTTAAGATAATTCTTAAGTTTTTTATTCTCCCATAATTTCCCACATTTCTTTTATATTTTATACACTTTTAATTGATATGATTAATTTGTAAAAGAAAGGAAGTGGTAAATGTAGTAAAGAAATTTAAGTTACGTTAACAACTATAGTTTTTTACATAAATTATAGAAATGAAGGGAGAGTGATAAGTCTACTTATTTGTAGGCAAAAACTTGAATTAATGTTATACTAGGGGTAGGTGGTATCTATGTATAAAATATGTTTAGTTGAAGATGAAATTGATTTGCAAACTGTAGTTAAAATGTATTTAGAAAAAGCAGGTTATGACGTTGTTACCTTTACTAAAGGAAGTGATGCTATTAGTTATATTGGTAATAAAGTTGATGTCTGGATTTTAGATATTATGTTAGGAGATGATGTTAATGGCTACGATGTAATCAAAGCAATTCGTGAAAAATATCCCCTTGTACCAGTAATATTTACATCTGCAAGAGATCAGGATTTGGATCGAATTTTAGGCCTTGAGTTAGGTAGCGATGATTACATTACTAAACCTTATTCTAGTAAAGAACTTGTTTTAAGAGTTAATAATATTATAAAAAGAGTATATCAAAGTACTGAATCTAAGATTCTAAATTATTTAGATTATTCTATAGATTTAGATAAACGTATTGTAAGTGTTAAAGATAAGCCTATTAAACTTACAACTTTAGAATTTGATTTACTTATATTATTAGTAGAAAATATTAATAAATCTTTTTCAAGAGAAGATATACTTAATGCTGTATGGGGTAATGACTACTTTGGTAGCGATAGAGCTGTGGATGATTTAGTTAGAAGGCTTAGAAAGAAAATGCCTTTATTAAACGTTAATACTATTTATGGATATGGATATAGATTAAGTGCATGAAATATCTAAATAAACTGTCTCATCAGTTATTAATATTAATAATAGTAGTATTTCTAGCTTTCTTTCTAACCCTTGGCATTATCTTACCACAAGTAATAGTCCCATCAGCTGAAAGTAATATCTATAGTTATTTAAGAGAACCTCTTGAATTTGTCCAATCAGATATTAATGAAGACTTAGTTACTACAGAGATTGCTTATTTATATAAAATAGGAAATACAGTTGCCTATTCAGATAACATCCATGATATTATAGACTTTAAAAATGTTGATGATATTATGGATGCCTTTACCGATAATTACGGAAAATTTATTTATAAAAATCAAATTTATTATTATTATACACTCCATAATGATGATGTTACTAAAATAGCTCTTACCAATGATACTTATATTGAAAAGACTAAACAAGATATATTAGATGCTGTACTACCTGTAGTAATAATTGCTTTTCTAGTAATAGCTCTAATCCTTATATTTTGGGGAAGCTTTATAGTTAGAAAAATAGAAAAGTTAAAACAAAAAATAGACAATATAGATAATGATAACTATGATCATAGTATATTGTTTCAAATTGATGATGAAATGCGTTCATTAGAATTGGCTATTGAAGATATGCGTGTCTCTTTAAAGAACCAAGAAGAGTATCGTAATCAAATGTATCAAAATATTTCACATGATTTTAAAACACCTCTCACCGTAATAAAATCATATATAGAAGCTTATAATGATAAGATAGAAGATGCTAATACTGTAATAGATGTTATTAGTGAACAAACAGAAAAATTAGAATTAAAAGTTCATTCACTTCTTTATTTGAATAAATTAGATTATTTAAAAGATAATAAAAAAGTAGACTATGAGTTAGTAGATATGAAAAAAATAGTAAATACTGCGATAAAAGAATTTAAGTTTAGAAGGAAAGATGTTAAGTTTGAAGTTGCTTTTGATAAAAATAGTAAATTCTATGGTACTTACGATTACTTTGAGACTGTAATAGATAATATCCTTGCTAACTTTATGAGATATACAGAGTCTACAATTAAAATACTCGCCAAAAATAACCGTTTAACCTTATATAATGATGGTCCTAATATCGATGAAGACTTACTTGAAGGAATCTTTACTCCGTTCCGGAAAGGTATTAAGGGTGAATTTGGATTAGGACTTTCAATAGTCAAAAAAACCTTATTACTAATGAACTATGATATTAAAGTTAAAAACGAGAAAAAAGGTGTATCCTTTGTTATATTTAAGAAGACTTCTAAATAATAGAGGTCTTTTTGGTTATATTAATACTAGAAAGGCAGTGACTATTTATGAATATATTAATAACTGGCGCTAGAAGTAATATAGGGTATAGTCTTGCAAAGACTTTATCTTTAAGAGGACATATAGTTTATGCAGGATGTAAGACTTTAAAGGAGAAAGTTACTTTAGAAGAAAAGCTTAATTATGAGAAGATTATTATGTTTCCTATAGTATTAAATTTATTAGATAGTGATGTTGATATAGATAAACTTGATATAGACTGTTTAATATTACATGCTTCTATTGGTAATGGAGGTAGTATCTTAGAACTATCTAATGAAAGATTTAATGAAGTAATAGATGT
>CALVPN010000051.1 GCA_944351375.1 uncultured Bacilli bacterium
ATGGCTAATCAATCTGGAGTTATTAGATTAACTATTACTAGAATTGAGAATTTAATAACATCACCACAAATTAATACACTTATCAAAATATTAGAACCAATTGGTTATACTGTTAAGATAGTACCAATTGATAAGAAAAAGAAAAGTAAAAAAGATTAGAAAAAGTTCTAGTCTTTTTTTAAATTTTAACTTATACTATTTTCTAGGAAGTGAAGACTATGAAAAATATTACCTTATTACCAGCAGATACTTATATAGTAGTTAATAAAACTGTTATTCATGAAGAAGATAGACGTCTTCTAACTATGCTTTATCAACCAATAATAGGTTATACTGCTGTTAGTCTTTACTTTACTTTAATAGATGACTTAGATGAGTTTAATCGTCTAAGTGATGATTTAAATCATCATCATTTAATGAGTATAATGCAACTAAGACTTGAAGATATTATGATAGCAAGAGAAAAGTTAGAAGCAGTAGGCCTTTTAAAAACCTATTTAAAAAAAGGAAGCGTCAATAACTATGTTTACCTTTTATATTCTCCTATCAGCGCTAATGAGTTCTTTAATCATCCAATATTAAACATAGTCTTATATAATAATATAGGTAAAAAAGAATATGATAAACGATTAGAGATGTTTAAAGTACCAAGAGTTAGATTAACTGACTATGAAGATATCTCTCATAAATTTAATGAGGTATTTAAAAGTAGTAACATAAAACCATTTGAAGTTATAGATGATATAGAAAAGAAAGAGGAAGCATTAATCACTCTAGATGATATGATTGACTTTAATCTTTTAATATCATCTATTCCTAGTGGTCTTGTTAGTAATCGTTGTTTTGATAAAGATACTAAAAAACTAATTAATAATCTTTCTTTAGTCTATAATATTGATACAGAAAGAATGAGTGGTCTTGTTAGAACTTCTTTAAATGAGAAAGGTTTAATTGATAAGCCTTTATTAAGAAAGAATTGTCGCAACTATTATTCCTTTGAAAATGTAGGAAGTCTTCCAACTCTTGTTTATCAAACACAACCAGATTATTTAAAGAAACCTGCAGGGGACACTTCTAAATGGGCTAAAATGGCTTATACTTTTGAAAACACTAGTCCATATGATTATTTAAAAAGTAAAATGAAAGGTGCAGAACCTACTAAAAGAGATTTAAATCTAATAGAAGATTTGATGTTAGATCAAAAATTAAGTGCAGGAGTAGTTAATGTTTTAATTTCTTATGCTTTAAAAATAAATAATCAGAAGCTAAATCGTAATTACTTAGAAACAATAGCAGGACAGTGGAAACGACTTAATATTGAAACAGTAGAAGAAGCGATGAAATTAACAGAAAAAGAATATAAGAAAATGAAAAAAGTTGCAACAACTACCACAAGAAATAAAACTATATCTAAAAAAATAGCCAAAGAAGAGATATTACCAGATTGGTTTGACAAAGAATTAGATACAGATAATACTAATAAAGAAGAAAGAGAAGAGTTAGATAAGATTATAGATAGTCTTGTCTAACTAGATAAAATATGTTATAATATGCCTTAATTAAAGGGGGTTACTAATATGACTAATGCAAGAGCGTTGTTAGTTAGAAAATATATTATAGACATCTTATTTACAGTAGTAGTTATATCGTTACTTACATGGTTTTGGTTTGGTCCTTATCAACATAAAGTGAGAATAAGAGAATCTTTAATGGCTAGTAATATTGAGTTTAATAAAGATATTACCTATAGTGGCTTTGATTATTTAGATATTTCTTCTAATAACACTACTAAAGACTTAACAGTAACTAATAATAGTGATGAAGAGATTAGTTTTATTATTAATTTTAATAACTTAACTGATGATAATAATAACTATATTAATTATATTATTACTGATAATGATGGATATCAAAGTGATATCAAAAATTTAGCCCTTGACGGTTATATTTTAGAGAATAATGTAGAAGAAAATGAGACTAAGACTTATACTATTACTATGTGGACTAATGATAGTGAAGAAATTAGTGGTAACTTAAATATTTTATTAAATCCAACTATGACTTAACAAATATTAAAAGATATGTTAGAATAGACTTATCTTTTTAATTTGTCCCCATAGTTCAACGGATAGAACAAGGCCCTCCTAAGGCTTAGATGAAGGTTCGATTCCCTCTGGGGACGCCAGTAGATATTATTATCTTTAACATATTTATAATTATATTGTTATAAATATGTTAAAGAAATCTTCATAAAGATAATTTTGACACCTAAAAATAGGTGTCATTTTTATATATCTTATATATAGTAAAAACAATTTAGAATAATTGTCTTATAACTGATAAATATTGAAAATCCTCTTGTTACTAACAAAAAATTATAGTATAATTTCTATAGAATAAGAAGGTGTTAACATGCTTGGTACAATTAAAGAAATAATAGATAATAATGTTATTATAGATTTAAGTATAGATTTAACTAAACAAACAAATCTTTTAAATCTTCATGTAATTTTTGAAGATGGTCCTATTAAAATAGTAGGAGAAATTGTCAATAGTACCAATACTACCTTAAAAATCAATATAGTAGGAGAAATTAAAAATAATATATTTTTACCTGGTATAAGCGTTAAACCATCATTTCGTTCTACTGTTAGAATTGTAAATATGGAAGAACTATCTTTAATATTAGGACCAACTGAACCAACTAGTGATGAAGTTACTTTTGGTTATTCTAATATTTATCAAAATTATAAAATAAATGTTCCAGTCAATGATTTTTTCAGTAACCACTTTGCTATACTAGGAAACAGTGGAGCAGGAAAATCTTTTTCTGTAAGTCGTATTCTACAAAACATTTTTGCAGATCCTAAAAAAAGCCCTGTTAATGCCAATATCATTATGTTTGATGCCTATGGTGAATATACAAGAGCTTTAGGCGATATAGATAAAGTAAATCCTAATATGCACTATAAAACTTATACAACTAATCCAGATAATGCGATGAGTGAAGTTTTAAACATACCACTTTGGTTATTAGGAGTAGATGATTTAGCTTTACTTCTTGATGTTACAACACCTAATCAAATTCCTATCATTGAAAAAGCCTTATCACTAGTTACAATCCTTACAGGAGATGATCCTGACGTAATTAAATATAAAAACGATATTATTGCAAGAGCAGTTCTTGATATCCTTTTAAGTGGTCATCAATCTACTAAGATAAGAGACCAAGTAATAGCAGTCCTAACTAAATTTAATACTAAAGATTTAAGTCTTGAAGCGAAAATCGTTCAACCAGGGTACACTAGAACTTTTAAGCAATGTTTATATATAGATAAAACTGGTAAATTAATGGAAATGGAACTAGTTGTTAACTTTGTCAAACAATATATTATGGATGATTTTAATTTAGAAGATAGACCAGAGAAATTTGTTGCCTATACTCTGAAAGATCTAGAAACCGCAATGGATTTCGCTCTTATTAGTGAAGGAATATTAAAAAGTGATAAAGTCTATGATTATGCTAATGTTTTAAGTGTTAGACTTCATAGTCTTGCTAATAGTCCTAATCATGTCTTCTTTGATTCTAATGCTTACATTTCTAAAGATACATATTTAGATAGATTATTCACTAATATGAATGGACAGAAGTGTCAAATAGTAAACTTTAATATTAGTTATATTGAAGATCGACTTGCAAAAGTAATAACAAAAATAATTTCTAAGCTTATATTTGATACAGCAATAGTTAATGATAAAAGAGGAAGTGTTCCTTATCACATAATTATAGAAGAAGCTCACCGATATGTTCAAAAAGATACTGATACAGAGATACTTGGTTATAACATATTTGATCGTATAACTAAAGAAGGTCGTAAATATGGAGTTCTTTTAGGATTAATTACTCAAAGACCTAGTGAACTTTCAGATACAGCGATATCCCAGTGTTCAAACTTTGTAATATTAAGAACACTACACCCTAAAGATTTAGCCTACATTAAAGATATGGTTCCATCCATTTCTTTAGAAGTAGCTAATCAACTTAAAAACTTAAAACCAGGTAATGCAATCGCTTTTGGTAGTGCTTTTAAGGTGCCTATTAATCTTTATTTTGAAAAAGCAAATCCAGAACCATTATCTAATAATGTAGATATTACAAGTATCTGGTATAAAAATAATAATTAGCTCTTTTCTAATTTTAAAAAATATGTTAGTATAATATATAGTTAATAGGAGGATAAGTTATGGGCTTTGATAAATTAAAAAAGTTAATTGGTAATGATGATAGTGAGATTGAAGAAATAAAAGAGGAGGAGTATTATAAAGTGAGTAGAGAAGAATATACTGATGAAAATGGTGTTGCTGGTAGCAAAATGATGTTACTTGAACCACGTGCTTATTCAGAAAGCCAACAAATAGCAGATTATTTAAAAGAAAGAAATGCTGTTGTTGTTAATTTAAAACGTGTAACTCCAGATCAAGCAAAAAGAATCGTTGACTTTTTAAGTGGTACTCTATATGCCATTGGAGGAGATTTACAAAAATTAGGAGGAGGAATATTTTTATGTACTCCGAATAATGTTAATGTAGAAGGAGAAATAAGTGATGAT
Organism: uncultured Bacilli bacterium; assembly: GCA_944351375.1. Classification (GTDB taxonomy): domain Bacteria; phylum Bacillota_I; class Bacilli_A; order RF39; family UBA660; genus Onthousia. Next base: position 4,611 of record CALVPN010000051.1, read on the forward strand.
GCTGCTCCTAGTAAACAAACAAAAAGAACTAAAAAACAAGAAGACGATGAATTTGATTGGTAATTAACCCGTAATAAGGGATGTGATATTAATGGACAAATTTAATTATGAAGCGAATGGTTATAATAAAGCTGAAGTTAATAAATTTGTAACAGATGTAATTAAAGAAACAGAAGGTATTATTAGAAAGTGTAAAGAACAGAAAAAAGAAATAGAAGTATTAAAAGATAAATTGAGTCATTATGAAACACTTGAAAATACTTTAAAGCAATCTTTAATAAATGCCGAAAAGACAGCTGACAATGTTAAGAGGCTAGCAAGAGAAGAAGCGGATATAATTGTTGGTGATGCTAAACATAATGCTTCAAGGATAGTGGGAGAATCATTATTAAAAGCTAGAAGAATAGAAGAAGAAGCAGATAGATTAGAAAAAAACGTAAAGATATTTAAACGTAAATTAAAAATAATCGTAGAACAACAAATGGCTGTAGTAGAAGAAATAGAAACACTAGACTTAGAAGATAATTAGTCTAGTGTTCTTATATCTTGGAAAGGGGTCTTATGAAAGAAGATAAAGAATTAGAAAAATTAATTTTAAAATATTCCGCTGCCTTAAAAACTCTTGAAACAGAAATTAGTATATTATTGCAAGACTTTGAATTAGAAAATAATTATAATCCTGTCGAACATGTAAAATCAAGATTAAAGACATATGAGAGTGTTAGTAATAAATTAATATCTAGAGGTTATGAAGTAACAACCAAAAATATAGAAGAGCACATACATGATATGGTAGGAATTAGAATTATTTGTTCATTTTTATCAGACGTTCATAAAATAGTAGAGTTAATAGAAAATAGTGATCAAATAACTGTACATGATAAAGAAGATTATATTACCAATCCTAAAGATAGTGGTTATTCTAGTTACCATTTGAGTGTCTATGTACCAGTTTACTTAATAGATGGAGTTACTTTAGTAGAAGCAGAAATTCAAATTAGGACTGTTGCTATGGACTTTTGGGCTAGTCTAGATCATAAAATAACTTATAAATTTCAAGGTAAAATCCCTGATGAAATTAAAGAACGTATGCATAAGTGTGCTGAAGATATACATGCTCTAGATCAAAAAATGTTAAAGTTAAATGATGAAATGCAAATAATAAAAGATGATCAAGAAATAATTTAAAGCCTTAAGGCTTTTTTTATCTATAAGGAAAGTGCGTTTTTTAAATAAAAATCGAATTTATGTATTG
>CALVPN010000052.1 GCA_944351375.1 uncultured Bacilli bacterium
GTTCCTGTTTTAGGGTTAGGCATTAATCCTTTAGGTCCTAAAACACGTCCTAACTTACCTAGTAAAGGCATCATATCTGGAGTTGCAATCATAGTATCAAATTCAAACCAATTTTCATTAGCAATTTTATCTAGATAATCTTGATCTCCAACATAGTCTGCTCCTGCAGCTTCAGCAGCTTTAGCATTATCACCTTTAGCGATAACTAAAACACGATTTGTTTTACCTGTTCCTTTTGGTAGAACAATAGCACCTCTTAGTTGTTGATCAGCTTTTTTAGTATCAAGATTTAAGTTCATTGCAACTTCTACTGAAGAATCAAACTTAGTAATACTAGTTTCTTTAACTAATTTTACAGCTTCTTCTTTAGTATATAGTTTATTCTTTTCTACTTTAGTAGCAGCTTCACTATATTTTCTACTTCTTCTTTTCATTATTTTTCCTCCTTATGTGGTTATTCGGGTAAGCAATTAGTGTTACATCCTCCCACATAGGTATAACCTATATGTTTAGTTTTTAATCTTCTTTCTTTTCTTCTACGGCAACACCCATGTTTTTAGCTGTTCCAATTACTGTTTTCTTAGCTGCTTCAATATCATAGCAGTTTAAATCTGGTAATTTAGTTTCAGCTATTTCTGTTACTTGGGCATCTGTTAAGGTTGCAACTGTTTCATTCTTTCCTTTTGTTGATCCTTTATTAATTTTAGCATACTTCTTAATTAAGAATGGAACTGGTGGAGTCTTAATTACAAAGTCAAAGCTTCTATCTTCATAAATAGAAATTTCAACTGGTAAAATATCTCCCATCTTATCTCTTGTTGCATCATTATATTTTGTACAAAATTCCTGTAAGTTAATTCCAGCAGGTCCTAGAACTGTTCCAACTGGTGGTGCAGGTGTTGCTTTTCCTGCAGGAATTTGTAATTTTATTTTCTTTACAACTTCTTTTTTGTTTGCCACGAAAAACACATCCTTTCTTACTCGTTTTCGCGAGTGGTTATAATAGCTTTTCAATATCAAGATTTTTTAATCCCAACATTTTGCATTTTATGCACTTTTTGCTTCCCACTAATATTAATCTATATATAAAATTAATATAGTCCCTAAATAATAGCATACTTTTTCTTGTTTGACAAGAGAAAACTATGCTTTTTCTATTTGAGTTAATTCAACTTCAACTTGAGTTTCTTGTCCAAATAAGTCAACATTAAGAACAATTTTCTCATTAGCACTATCAACTTCTTCGATAACTCCATACATTCCTGTGAATGGACCACCGATGATTTTGACTTTAGTACCAGGTTGTAATTCTTTATCAATATCAATTCTGCTAATACCCATATTTCTTAAGATATGGTCTACTTCACTAGGTTGTAATGGAGTAGGTTTAGCACCTTTACCACTTGATCCGATAAATCCTGTAACTCCTGGAGTATTACGAACTATATACCAAGCTTCATCTGTCATAATCATTTCTACTAAGATATATCCTGGGAATAGTTTTTTTACTTTAGTCTTTTTAACTCCATCTTTAATCTCAGTTTCTTCTTGTTCTGGAACAATTACTCTAAATATATAATCTTGCATATTCATTGATTCAGCACGCATTAAAAGTTTTTCTTGAACCTTCTTTTCATGTCCTGAATAAGTATTAACGACATACCATTGTTTTTCCATAACCATTTCCTTCCTATTTACCTAATGAGTGAAACACCGCTATTATTACATCTATTAAATAGAAGAATAATGAGCAACAAATAATAAATATTATAGTAGCGATAGAGTATTTAACCATTTCTTTTCTTGAAGGCCATTTCACTCTTTTAAATTCTGTTTTTACGCCACTAAAAAAGTTAGCTATTTTGGTTAATACACTTACCTTTTCTTTCTTTTTACCTTTAGAAGAAGTCTTCTTGTTTTCTTTTTTTGACACTTCTTTTAAAGAGTCTTTTTTAATTTCTTTAGTTTCTTCTTTTTTCTTTGCCATATACACATCTTCCTTTGTATTTTTTTCTAAAAGAAAAACACTTCTCAGTGCTTAAGCTTAAATTACCACAAAGTATATTGATAGTCAAGTGTTTTTCTAAAATTATTTTAATCTTCTATTCCCTGTTCATATACTTTCATTTTACTATTATGTTGATTTTCTTTAATACAGATTTTCATTGGTGAAAAACCTAGCTTTAATTTATAACAATTATCAGGTCCTCTATATCCATCTTTAATACCATAAACAATGTTTTCATCAATATCTCGATAGCTAGTATATTTCTTTATAATATCTATGCTAGTTAAACCTAGACTTTCAAAGTCATATTCAACTAGTTTATCAATATATAAAGATAGTAAATATAATCTTTCGTTTTTTGTAAAATTGGGCTTTGTTATTGCTAGAACTTCTATAGTAAAATTCCTGGCATCATTTTTTTCTTTATGTTTTAGTAACTTTGCCTGATATTCAGATAAAGATGTCATTAAAACTTCTTCGCTAGTTCTATTAAAGAAAGTTGTTAATCTTCCTCTTGCATACTCATCTAAATCAAAATTGTTATTAAGACTTTCTTGATGAGTTGGTTTAACCTTTTCAAACATATCTTTAGCACTTATTTTAGCTTGTTCTATTTTATCCATATTTTATCAACCTTTCTAATTTATCTACATATCTATTGATAAAGTGGTTATAATTTTAATTTTTACGCTGTCTATATTGATATAATTTATAGGAGTTTATTTCTTAAATCTATTTTTATAATAACAGCTTTGACACAGTTTTTCAACACATTTATTATCTCTAAAACCTTCTATAATTTTTTTAGTTTTTTCTTTTTCTAATATATCTTTTAAATCCTCTTCAAAGATATTTCCTAAATTAATAAGACCATCATCATCTAAACAGCAAGGGGTAACTATACCATTTGATAGAATTGCTATTTGACTTTTTAATCCTTCACAAAAACCATTAGATTTATTACTTGTTACAGTAGGCCACTTGAAAAGATTATCTTTATCCACATATTTGTTAATATATATTTTAATATTTTTCTCTTTTTTGATTTTTTCAACAACATCTGTGGATAAACAATAATGTTCTTTTAGCTTTTCCACTATTTCTGTTGATTTTTCATCTAATTTATTTTCTTTTAGAGCCCAAAGTCTATATATTATTATTTTATCCTGTGAAAAATTAGATACTGCTTTAAATATATCATTAAGATAATTTGAATTATTTACTTCGGCATTTAAAGATATATGTATTTTAGATAGTGATTTATGTTTAACTAGCTCTTTTACCTTAGCTTTTAATAGTGTTCCATTAGTAGTTAGACTTATACTTATATTATTGTCATCACAAATATTTAAAATGTCATTTAAATTAGAATGGAGCAGTGGTTCTCCTTTTACATGAAGACAAATAGTATCTGTATAGTCTTTTACTTTAGATAACACTTCTTTAAATTCACTTACTGACATTTCTTTTAAAGGTCTCGTTGTTTTTTTACAGAATGAACAAGATAAGTTACATTTATTTGTGATTTCTATATAAATACGATTAAATCTTTTCTTCATAATATTCACTTTTCAATTTTTAATGTTTAGAATACTTTCCTTGGTTTATATATAAAGTCTTTGATCTAGCTAAACTCTGTAGTTTTTTTTGGTAACGATTCTCTGATTCTTTAATTAAATTTTCTAATATTTTATTTGCTTTTGATATTTTACCATTTCTATATAGATTTCTTAATTCTTGAATTTGTCCAAAAAAGTATTCATCTAATTTTGTTTTACCTTTCTTATTGATAGAGTTATTCATTTCTGTTTTTTCTATAAATCTAGCTAGCATAAATGGTTTAAAATCTATGTCCAATGCTGTTTTTAATCTATTAGCAACTTCCTCGTTTTTCTTTATTTCTTCAATATTACCATTTATATAGTTTATAGCATTCAAATAAACTAGTGACTTTAGCAGTTTTTCTCCTCCATGTTCTCTATATTTAGATAAATGATAATAAGCATCATCTAGTTTCCCTATTTTATATAACATTTTTCCTATGTAATAATCAAAGATTGGATGATTTGTTATATCCATTCCAAAAACATAGCAATCATTTGCTGTATAAAAGTCATTTGCATGATAATATGCTCTTCCTTTTTCCATAACTTTATCGTATGTTCTTTTTTTGTCTTCAGTTAGTGACTGATATAATTTCTTTTCATTAATTTTGTTTTGTAGGCATTTTATTTCTTCTTCATATCCATCTGTTATTGGTATTAGTTCTTCTAATAGTTTACTAGCCATGTTTAAATCTAATTCTATAGTTTGGTTAACCATCGCAAGTAAACTTTTTTCATCTGATTTTTCTTTTGTCATTTTCAACCTTCTCCTCTATTTTTCCACAATTTCTGTGAATTTTAATTATTCACTTTTCATTTCAAACAAGGCATTTCTTAGTTCCATAGCACGCTCAAAGTCAAGGTTCTTAGCAGCTTCTTTCATTTCTTGTTCAATTCGCTCCAGTTCTAACATTTTTTCTTTCTTAGTTAATTTCTTCTTAGGTTTAGTAGAGTCTTTAGTATCGATATTACTAATAACTTCTCTTATTTCTTTTTCAACTGTTTTAGGTACTATGCCATGTTCTTTATTATAAGTTTCTTGGATTTCACGACGACGTTTTGTCTCTTTAATTGCTTTATCCATAGAATCTGTAATATTATCTCCATACATAATAACATGTCCATTAGCATTTCTAGCACAACGTCCAATTGTTTGGATAAGACTGCGCTCACTTCTTAAGAATCCTTCTTTATCAGCATCTAATATAGCGATTAGAGATACTTCTGGGATATCTATACCTTCACGTAAAAGGTTTATTCCCACAACAACATCATAAATTCCACATCTTAAGTCATGAATGATTTGTAAACGTTCTAAAGTTTTTATTTCCGTATGAAGATATGCTACTTTGATGTCTAAGTCTTTTAAATAGTTGGTTAACTCTTCACTCATTCTAATAGTTAAAGTGGTTATTAAGACTCTTTCATTTTTCTTAATACGTTCATTTATCTCTCCTACTAAGTCATCTATTTGTCCTTCTGTCTTTCTAACTTCAATAGTTGGGTCAAGTAGTCCTGTTGGTCTAATGATTTGTTCAACAAACTTACCTTGTGTTTTTTCAAGTTCATAGTCCCCAGGTGTTGCAGATACATATATCGCTTGTTTTATTTTCTTTTCAAATTCATCAAATTTTAAAGGACGGTTATCAAGAGCACTAGGTAGGCGGAATCCATAATCAACTAAGTTTTGTTTTCTTGCTCTATCTCCGTTATACATTCCTCTTACTTGAGGTAGAGTTACGTGGGATTCATCTACTATTAAAAGATAATCATCACCAAAGAAGTCCATTAGAGTTGTAGGGGTTTCACCAGGTTTACGCCCTGCCATAGGTGCTGAGTAGTTTTCAATACCATGACAGAAACCTGTTTCTTCTAGCATTTCTAAATCATAGTTAGTTCTTTGTTCTAGACGTTCTGCTGCTAGTAACTTATTTTGGCTCTTAAGTTCCTCTAAACGTTCTGCTAGTTCTTTTTTTATCCTTTTAATCGCTTCTTTTAATTTATCATCACTAATTACAAAGTGACTGGCTGGGAAGATACTAACGTTTTTCTTATTAGAGATTACTGTTCCAGTTAAAACATCTATTTCACTAATTCTATCTATTTCACTACCAAAGAATTCTATTCTATAACCTGTTTGATTTTGATTAGTAGGAATTATTTCTAAGACATCTCCTCTTACTCTAAAAGTACCACGATGAAA
>CALVPN010000053.1 GCA_944351375.1 uncultured Bacilli bacterium
AAGATAACTCCTGCTCATGATCCTAATGACTATGAAGTAGGAATGAGACATAACCTACCTCGTGTTGTTGTTATGAATCTTGATGCTACTATGAATGAGAATGCACCTGGTTATGAGGGAATGAGTCGTGAAGAGTGTCGTGAAAAATTAGTAGAAGATTTGAAGAAACAAGATTTATTAATTAGTATTGAAGAGATGACTCATAATGTAGGACATAGTGAGAGAAGTGATGCTGTTGTTGAACCAGCTTTATCTAAACAATGGTTTGTTAAGATGAGACCTCTTGCAGATAGAGTTTTATCTAATCAAAAGAATAAAGATACTAAAGTAAACTTTGTACCAGAACGTTATGAAAAAACTATGAATCATTGGATGGAAATTACATATGACTGGTGTATTTCTAGACAATTATGGTGGGGTCATAGAATACCTGCTTGGTATAAAGGTGATGAAGTTTATGTTGGAATGGAAGCACCTCTTGGTGATGGTTGGGTTCAAGATGAAGATGTACTAGATACTTGGTTTTCATCTGCATTATGGCCTTTTTCAACACTAGGATGGCCAGAAGATACTGAACTTTTAAAAAGATACTATCCAAATAATGTCTTAGTAACTGGTTATGATATTATTCCATTCTGGGTTAATCGTATGACTTTCCAAGGATTAGAATTTATTAATAAAAGACCGTTTAAAGATTGTCTTATCCATGGACTAATTCGTGATAAAGAAGGACGTAAGATGAGTAAGTCTTTAGGTAATGGAGTAGATCCTATGGATGTTATAGATGAGTATGGTGCAGATAGTTTGAGATTTTTCTTAACTACTAATACGGCTCCTGGAACAGATTTGAGATATGATGAAGAGAAAGTTAAATCTACTTGGAATTTTATTAATAAATTATGGAATGCATCTCGTTATGTTTTAATGAATCTTGAAGATATGAAGACATCAGGATATGATTATCAAAATTTAAGTAAAGCCGATAAATGGATATTAACTTTAAAAAACAATTTAATTAGAGATGTTACTAAAAATATGGATAGCTATGACTTTCATAATGTTGGTAATATGTTATATAAGTTTATTTGGGAAGACTTTTGTGATAACTATATTGAGTTAAGTAAAGCTAATATGAATGATACTACTAAGAGTGTTTTACTTGATGTTTTAACAACAATACTTAAATTACTTCATCCATTTATGCCTTATGTAACAGAAGAAATTTATTCTATGTTACCATTTAAAGATAGTGAGTCTATTGTAATTAGTACTTATCCTAAGTATGATAGTGAGACTGTATTTAATGAAGAGGCAGAAGAAATATCTAAAGTTATAGTTGATTTAAGGGAGATAAGAAATTTAAAAGCTACTAATAATATTAAAAAAGATGATAAAGTGATGTTTATTACTAATAGTGATTTAGAATATATCTATAAATCACAATTAAAGATTACGGATGAATTAATTGTTAAAGAACCATTAGAAGATTATCAGTCTATTAATTATAAATCAAGTTTAATTGATATTACTTACTTCTTTAAAAATGAAGTTAATAAAGAAGAGTTAGAAGAGAATATTAAGAAGCTAAAAGACTCTATCGAAAGACGTAAGAAATTACTTAGTAATGAAAACTATGTTAATAAGGCTCCTAAAAATATAGTTGACCTTGATAGAGAAAAATTAAAAGAAGAAGAAGCTAAGCTTAAGTTATTAGAAGAACAATTTTAGATTCTTCTTTTTGTATGATTTTTATTTGATTGTTGATTTGTAAGTTATTGACTTTTTATGTATTTCTTTAAGATTATTAAGTTCTGTTTAAAAAATGTCGAAAAAATATTTTTTTAATCTCTTTACTTAAATAAGGTGTAATGGTAGAATTTAAGTATAGAAAGGAAGAATTTTATGAAGAAAAATCAGAAGATAATAATTATTATTGTAGGAATTGTTGTTGTAGTTGCTCTACTTATCTTAATTTATTTTAAAACTGCATTTATTAGTAAGGATGAAGTTAAAAATATAGTTGCTAATAATATGAGTGTTAGTAGTGGAGATTTATATTTTGATAATGTTGACTTTGAAATGGATAAAAATGTCTATGAAGTAGAGGTTTCTTATCAAAATAGAGATTATGAGTATAGAATAGATGCTAAGAATGGTAAGATTATTTATACTGATTATAAAGCTGCTAATAATATAACAGATAATAATGGTAACAATAACAGTAATAATACTAATGCAAATGGTTCTGCTAATAATAATGCCAATAGCAATAATGGGAATTCTACTAATATTCCTAAAGCTAGTATAACTGTTGATGAAGCGAAGAATATTGCCTTAACTCATGCTAACTTAACAGAAGATACTGTGCAATTTTTAAGAACAGAGCAAGAGTATGATGATGGAGTTCTTGTTTATGAGATTGACTTTAACTATAATACTTATGAATATGACTATAAAATAAATGCTAATACTGGAGAAATAGTTAGTTATGATAGAGATAGTATATATGATTAAATTTTGTCCAGAATAGAAATAGGTGATTATATGAAAAATATTTCTATTTGGCAAGATACTGTGAATGACAGTGGTAAGTATGATGCATTAAAAGAAAATATAGAAGTTGATATTTTAATAATTGGTGGAGGTATTACTGGATGTAGTACCTTTTATCAATTTAAGAATGATAATATAAAAGTAGCTTTAGTAGAAAAGAATAGGTTAGGAAGTGGAGCCTCTAGTAGAAGTAGTGCAAAAATAACTTTTTTACAAGAGGATATTTATACTAGACTTAATAATACTTTTGGACGAGATAAAGCATATCTTTATTATCGTAGTCAAAAAGAAGCTCTAAAGATTGTTAGTGATATTGTAGAAAGTGAGAAAATTGACTGTGATTTTAAGACTAGTAAATCTTATTTATATACACTAGATTCTTCTAACATTAAAAAAATAGAACAAGAAAGAAATATTGTTTCATCTTTTAAAGAGAAGACTACCTCTATTAAGAAGCTACCTAATGGAATGAGAATAGAGTCTGGTTTTTATGTTAATGATACATATATCTTTCATCCTTTAAAATTTATAAAAGAAATAGTTAAGAAGTCTGTTAGTCTTAATCATAGAGTTTATGAAAATACTAAGATAATTAAAATAGAAAAAACTGGGGATACTTTTAAATGCTATACTGAAAAGAATATTATAAATACTAAAAAAATCGTTCTTGCTCTTCATTATCCATACTTTTTATTACCATATTTAATGCCACTTAAATGTTATTTAGAGAAATCTTTCTTAGTATGTTCAAGTGTTAAGAATAGTTATGATTTTAATGCTATTAATATAGAGAAACCACTAAAATCTATGAGATACTATAATGATTATTTATTAACTGTATCATCATCAGCTAATCTTGCTTTTGCTTCTAATAGTAAAAAAATGGTAGATGATTTAGAGAATAATTCTAATATAAAAAATTATGATTATGTGTGGAGTAATTATGATTTAATGACTTTGGATCATTTACCTTTAATAGGCTTTATTGATGATAATTTAATACTATCCACTGGTTATAATACTTGGGGTAACTCTAATGGGATACTTGCTAGTACGATAATAAAAGATTTAATTAATAATAAATATAATATTTATAAAGAACTATTTGATCCTAGAAGAGCATTTAATAAACAAAAATTAATTAATTATCCAATAAATATCTTTAGTAATCTTTATAGTTTTATAGATAGTAAAATAAATAAAAATAAAGTCTTTTATAATGGTAATCCTAGATTTACAAAAATTAATGGTAAGAGTGTAGCAATTTATAAAGATAATAAAGGTAAGGAACATATTATCTATAATAAATGTCCTCATCTAGGTTGTAGTTTAGTGTTTAATGAAATAGAAAAAACTTGGGATTGCCAGTGTCATGGTTCTAGATTCGATTTAGATGGTAAATGTATTATGGGACCTAGTAACTATGATATAGGGTATAAATAATTTAATATTTATGTTATACTAAAGAAGTAAAGGATGATAATTATGAATGATGAGTTAATTAGAAAAAGTAAAGTTAGTATATTAAAAAGTTATGGAGAGAATTTTACAGAAAAAGAATATATTACTAATCCTGCTATTGGAAGAGAAGAGGAGATTAAACAATTAGTTTTAATATTACTAACCCCTGAGAAGTCTGCTATTTTAACAGGTAAACCTGGTGTAGGTAAAACTGCTATTGTTGAAGGACTTGCTTATCGTATTCAGTTAGGTAATGTTCCTGATGCTTTAAAGGATTATCAAATTATTAAAGTTAATACTTCTGCTTTACTTGGAACTGATCCTGATACAGGTGAGAGTAAAATACAAATACTTTTAGATGAGTTAAAAGAGTATTCTAACTTAATATTATTTATAGATGAAATTCATACTTTGATGGGAAGTAAGGGTGAAGCACTTGACTTTGCTAATATGTTTAAACCTGGTCTTGATAGAGGTGATATTAAAGTAATAGGTGCGACTACTACTGAAGAGTATGAAAGATATATTTTACGTGATAAAGCTTTTGTTAGACGTTTTCAAAAAGTGGAAGTTGAAGAACCAACAAGAGAAGAAACAATTGCTATTTGTATGGGGACATTACCTAAAATAGAGAAGAAAACTGGGGCAAAATTAATGTATGATCCTTATGTTAAACAAAAGATTATGGCTTTTTTAACAGATCTTACTAGTGAATATAGAAGAATATATGAAATAGGTTCAAGATATCCAGATGTTACTTTAACTATTTTACAGCAAGCTTTTTCTTATGCTATTTATAATAATAGACATGAAGTAAATATTTTTGATATTGAGAAAGCTATTATGAATACTAAGAATGTTTATCCTGATGTAATAAAAAAAGAACTTCCTAGATTTAGAGAGGAGTTTAAGACTGAAATAGCAGATGGATTAGATAGAGGATTATCTCATACTTAAGAAGTTAATCTATTATCTTAGAATAGTTTCAATTCTTTTATTTATAGTATTTGTATATTTACTACTAGATGTAATATTAGACTGTGGTATTTTTGGTATATCTTTTCTTGTTATGTGTAGTTTATTTATTTTAATTAATCTATTTACAGTTTTAAGTAGAAAAGATATCTATAAAGACCTAGTTAGTTATAATTTAATCCCTGTTGCTTTAACATTTTATTTAGGCATAATAGTAATAAGACTATATACAGATTATAGAGAGAATAGTTTAATGTATACTTTGAATTATGATTATTTTAAGACTAATTTTATTATTATAGATTTTGTAATCTTAGGCATTATTTTAAATACTTTATTTATCTTTTTCTTTGATACAAAAAAGAAGACTAGCTAGCCTTCTTTTATTGTATATCAATAAGTTTTTTATTTTTGTTTTCATCAATTTTTGGAATAGAAATGCTTAATGTACCATTATCGAATTTAGCTTCAATAGCATCTTCATTAACATCTCCTAGATAGAAGCTTCTAGAGTATTTACCATAAACTCTTTCACGACGAAGATATTTTTTATCTTCATCTTTATCTTCTTCACTAGATGATTTTTCAGCAGTTATAACTAAGTTCCCTTTGTTACATTCTACTTTAATTTCCTCTTTCTTAAATCCTGGTAAATCCATTTCTACATGATATGTGTTATCTTTTTCGTAGATATCACATTTCATCTTACTTCCTTCATTCTCAAAAAATTGATCTAATGCATTATCAAAATAAAATCTTGTTGGTAACATATATTATCACTTTCCTTTCACAATTATGTTATAGCACT
>CALVPN010000054.1 GCA_944351375.1 uncultured Bacilli bacterium
TTTCATTTAAAGTATGTTCTTTATTTCTATAAATGTCTTGTAAATAGGCTCTATACTCTTCTAACTTACTATTTTCTTTAAATAAATTTTCAAATTCTTCTTTAGATAGTTTTAATAGTTCTGGTTCAAAGAAACTATTTACATTGTTAATTTTTGCAATAGCATCTTTACTTTTAGCAAGCATTTCAAGATTTTCTTTCTTACCTAACTCTTCATCGTTCTTTAACCAAGCATAAGCATCCATTTTCTCAATAATTGTTTCTACTTCTCTTAATTTAATTAGATATTCATAAAGTCTATTAGCATCTTTAGTACAGCCTCTATAGTCTTTAAAAATATCTATTTTACTATCTACTTCTTCACTTGCTTTAAAAAATGCTTCATTACTTTCAAAAAACTCACTTAAATCCCATTTGTACTCTTCTTCTACTTCATTCCTATTCTTATATTCTTTCATTTTTAGCCCTTTCTCTTATCTTTATCAGATAAAAGTTCTAGTTACCTAGAACTTTTAATTTTTCTACTTCTCTTCAAAGTCTGCATCTTTTACATCATCTTTTTTATCTGATGTATCTTCACTATTGTCAGCATTTGCTTGATTTTCTTTTTGAACATTCTCATAAACTTTAGTTGCAAGTGCCATAGCTTTCTCTTGTAATTTATCTTTCTTAGCTTTAATATCATCTAAGTCGTTCTTAGATAAAGCTTCTCTTAAGTCTTTAATTAAGTCTTCTGCTTCTTCCTTCTCTTTTTTATCAACTTTATCTCCTAAATCCTTAAGTGATTTCTCAGTTTGGAATACAAGTTGTTCTGCTTCATTCTTAAGATCAGCTTCTTCTTTACGTTTTTTATCAGCTTCTTTATTTTCTTCAGCTTCTTTTCTCATCTTTTCAATCTCTTCATCAGATAAATTTGTAGATGATGTAATTGTAATAGATTGTTCTTTATTAGTACCAAGGTCTTTGGCAGTAACATTAACAATACCATTAGCATCTATATCAAATTTAACTTCAATTTGTGGAACTCCTCTTGGTGCAGGTGGAATATTTGTAAGTTGGAATCTACCAAGTGTTTTATTATCTGCAGCCATACTTCTTTCACCTTGTAATACGTGTACATCAACAGCAGGTTGATTATCTGCAGCAGTTGAGAATACTTCTGATTTACTTGTTGGAATAGTAGTATTTCTTGGAATTAATACAGTCATAACACCACCTAATGTTTCAATACCAAGTGATAATGGTGTAACATCAAGTAAAACGATATCATTAACATCACCTGTTAAGACACCACCTTGAATAGCAGCTCCCATAGCAACTACTTCATCAGGGTTAACTTCACGAGATGGTTCCATACCAAGTTCTTTCTTAACTGTTTCGTATACAAGTGGAACTCTTGTTGATCCTCCAACAAATATTACTTTATCTAAGTCTTTAGCTTTCAAATCAGCATCTCTTAAGGCATTTCTTACTGGCTCTAAAGTAGAATCTACTAAATCACTAATTAAGCTTTCAAATTTAGCACGAGTTAATGTCATATCTAAGTGAAGTGGACCATCTGCTCCTTGTGAAATAAATGGTGCAGAAACCTGAGTACTAGTCATACCAGATAAATCTTTCTTAGCTTTTTCAGCAATTTCTTTTAGACGTTGCATAGCCATTTTGTCCTTAGTAAGGTCAACTCCATTTTCTTTCTTAAATTCACTAACAAGATAGTCAATAATTCTTTCATCAAAGTCATCTCCACCTAAATGGTTATTACCACTAGTAGATCTAACTTCTACAACACCATCACCAAGGTCAAGAATAGATACATCGAATGTACCACCACCAAGGTCATATACTAAGATTGTTTGATTCTTATCTTGTTTATCAAGTCCATATGCTAAAGCTGCAGCAGTTGGTTCATTGATAATACGTTCAACATCAAGTCCTGCAATCTTACCAGCATTCTTAGTAGCTTGCCTCTCGGCATCATTAAAGTATGCTGGAACAGTAATAACTGCTTTTGTAACAGGTTCTCCTAAGTAGTTTTCAGCTGATTCTTTAAGGTTACCTAAAATCATAGCAGAAACTTCTTCAGGACTATATTTCTTACCATTAGCTTCAACCTTTTTATCAGTACCCATTAATCTTTTAATAGATGAAATAGTATTTGGATTAGTAATCGCTTGTCTTTTTGCAGCAGCTCCTACTATTCTATCTCCATCTTTATTAAATGCAACTACTGATGGTGTTGTTCTATCTCCTTCCGCATTAGGAATAACTTTAGGCTCACCAGCCTCTAATACACAGACACAACTATTAGTTGTACCTAAATCAATACCAATTATTTTACTCATTTATATCCTCTCCTTCTTCATTATTATCTTTATTATCATTATTTTCTTCTTCTAGTTTATTTACTCTAACAGAAGCAGGTCTAATAACTCTATCTTTAAGACGATAACCTTTAAGCAATACTTCAAGAACTTCTCCATCTTTAAAGTCTTTATCATTATCAGTCATTAAAGCATCCATTGTATTAGGATCAAATTCTTTATGTTCTGCTTCTATTTCTTCTAAACCATATTTCTTCAAAACATCATCAAAGCTAGCATACATCATCTTAAATCCTTTTAAGAATTTAGATAACTCATCACTTAAATCATTATCATCAAGTCTAATAGCTCGTTCAAAGTTATCTAATATTAGAATAAGTTCACTAATCAAATCCTGATTAGCATATTTTAATCTATTAGTAACTTCTTCTTCTTTTCTTTTACGATAATTAATAAGCTCTGCTTGATGATATATAATTTTATCGTTTAATTCACTTATTTCTTTATCTTTACTAGCAAGTTCTTCTTTTAATTTTTTTATCTCTTCATGATGTTTATCTTTTTTCTTAGACTTATCTTTACATTCACAAGCTTTATCTTTATCCTTACAATTACACTCATGATTTTCAAGAGTATCTTTTACTTTTTCCTTAGTTTCCATCTATTCACTACCCTTCTATATTTTCTTTTAAGTATTCTAAGATACTAACAACTCTATCATATTCCATTCTCTTAGGTCCTATGATAGCAAGTGTTCCTTCTTCACTATCAGTCTTAAAGTTAGTCTTAATAATTGTAACATCATCATCAAGTTTATTTTCACTACCTATATAGACTTCAATATTATTAGAATCATCTTTCTTAATTTCCTGAAGTATCTCTTTATCATCCAGTTTCTTAAACAAATCTCTAATCTTATCAACATTATCAAACTCAGGTTGTTCTAAGAACTTAGTTCTACCTACAACATTAATATCAGTATTAGTAATATCATTAAAGACATTATAAATAGCATTATATAATTGTTGATGTTGTTCTACATATTTAGAGATAATAGGCTTAATCTCAAACTCTAACTTAGTACTAACTTCATCAATAGGTGTACCGACTATTAAATTATTGATAAGTTCTACTGTCTTTTTAATATCTTCAGCACTAACATTATCTAAGGTAATATTTTTATGTTCTACTTTACCCTTATCAGTAACTACTATTACTATTAAATGGTTAGCATCAAGTGGTACAACTCTAACTTCTTTAAGTAAGTTCTCATGACTCGCTTTACCTAATACTACTGCTGTATAAGAAGTCATATCAGAGATAACTTGTAAGCTTTTGTTGATACAATCACTTAATTCTAATGATTGATTATGGAAAATAATCTGTAATTTTAACATTTCTTCTCCATTCATCTTCTTCGCTTCCATTAAGTTATCAACGTAATATCGATATCCTTCTTCACTAGGTACTCTACCACTAGAAGTATGAGTCTTTTCTAGGTAGCCTAAATCTTCAAGACTAGCCATTTCACTTCTAACTGTAGCGCTAGAACACTTAAGTTTTTTACAAAGTTGATTACTACTAACAGGCTTAGCTTGTCTAATATAAGACTCAACAATTAATTTTAAAATTTTCTTTTGTCTTTCACTAAGCATAACTACCTCCTAGGCACTGATTAACTAGTTAAATATCAATTTTAGCAATCATATTTTTTCACTGCCAATATCATTATATGCAAAAAAGTTAGCACTTGTCAACTCTTTTTGCTAACTTTTTTTGTCTAATTATATTTAATATTGTCACCCAACTAAATCGCCATCTAACTTATAAGGATTAGAAAGTGTACCATCTCCTGAAGTTATAACAACACCAGGTTTTAAATTTATAGTAGGTCTCACTCCATAATTTCCTGTAGGGCTATTAATGCCTAAACCTCCATGCCCATCAATAGTTAATACATCAGGACTAACATCCCAACGAGTTAAAGTCCGCCAAGGACTACCATTTACTAAATAAGAATTAGTAGCAGAGTCTCCATGATAGCTACTATTAAATTCATATTCATTTAACAATCCAACATCGCTAATCACTGTGGTACCCTCTGGTCTTTCGCTACCAAAAGACACTTCTATATGCCACTCACTATCAGAAACAATAAAGTTCGAATAATTATTTAACCTGCTTAAAAAACCAGAAGCACTTACATCATTTAACCATTCTTTTATATCACTATTACCAAAATTAGAGTCAACTGTTTCATTAAAAACCATCGTTGCAATATTATCTTGTGTTACCAACTTTACAGTCTTAGAAGCATTATTAACTAAAACTGCTCTCCATATCATGTTAGAATACATTACATAATTATTTGGATCTTTTCCAATTATAAAAGTATCTACTCCATCATCATAAGTATCCCCATTTTGACCTGTTCTAAATAGTAAAGCTGATGAAAGTAAATTAGAATTTTGATCACTAAAAAAGCTATTTAATTCATCTTCAATATCAGATACAAAATCATCAGTAGATCTTCTTTCAAAACTTAAATTACCAATTAATAAAAACAATATTAATGTTGCCATTACTAGCAAACTATATAATACAGTAGAAATAGCAAACCCCTTATTATTCAACATTTTCATATTATCACTCTTCTATCACTTTTATAATAGCATGATAATGACTATCCTTATCAATTACAAAGTCATTATTAATAGCCCAAATTCTAATAGAATAATTCTCCTCACTACTAGGTTCTAAAGTGTCTTCATATAGAATATTGTTTGAATATTCACTTAAAAGCATAGCTTTTGGAGCTTGATGATCAACTCTTAAACTTAATTTTAAAAGCTCATTAGGAATTGTATTATTAGCACAATTATCATCTTTAATTTGCTCTTCATTTGTTTCTAATACAATTTTATATTTAATATTCTCTTTAGTTCCATTTTTCACTGTAAAATCATAAGCGGTAGAGCTCAAACCAACAGCATCTGTAACTGGAGTAAATTTCGTTAAATTTATTTTATTACCAGCTTTACTATGAAAAACAGCTTCCATTTTACCTGTATCTATATCTTGTTCTCTTTCGTTAGCAAAACTATTATATATATAATAAGTTGAAATTATAGCGAAAGCAAATAAAAAGATTATAATTATAGCACTTTTAATCATATGTTTACGATAATATTTTTGATACATAAAAACACCTCTTTTTAATTATTGTAAAGCTTTTATATAAATTTAGTCAATGAAAAGAACGTTTTTTACAAAATATAGTGTAAATTTTAAAAAAACTCTTGAAAAAGATAATAGTTTGTTATATATTAATAATGTCTTATTTGTCCGCGTAGCTCAGCTGGATAGAGCAATCGCCTTCTAAGCGATCGGTCACGTGTTCGAATCACGTCGTGGACACC
>CALVPN010000055.1 GCA_944351375.1 uncultured Bacilli bacterium
CCTTCAATTTCATATATTACTTCAAAAGATTCTCTATCTTTATTTATCTTAAATGTCTTCATAGGAACAAAACCTGTTTGTTTTAAATCTTTTAGAAATACTTCAAAA
The DNA here is from genome assembly GCA_944351375.1 of uncultured Bacilli bacterium. Taxonomy (GTDB): domain Bacteria; phylum Bacillota_I; class Bacilli_A; order RF39; family UBA660; genus Onthousia. The sequence continues at coordinate 109 of CALVPN010000055.1, forward strand.
TTAGTTTTTTCGTTTTCCACAAATTTATAACTTAAAATAGTATCTTCTGTTTCTCGTAGCATAATATTATCATCTAAGAAAATAGTTAGAAGTGCTTTATCATCTTGATACTGGATTAAGTTTTTTTCTTTATCAAAAGTTCCTCTACCTTCAAAAAGTAATTCTTCGTCTTTATTTTTTATTTTTGCTTTTATAAATACATCTTTCATAGAGATTCTCCTTTTTCTGCTAAGATTATAACAAAAAACTATTAAAGTTACAACTTATTTGTTTGAACTTGGATTTTTTGGACATGATATATAAAGAAAGGATGATTTTGTTTATGAAAGTTTTAAAGAAGTGTTTGAAAATATTTATAATTCTTATAGGACTTTTTATTGTTGGTAATGTCTGTGTTTATACTTATGCTAAATTAAGTCCTAAGATAGAGATAAAGAATGCTAATAGTTTTATGCTTTTTGATAGTAATAATGAAGTATTCTTTCAAGGAAGTGGTTCTAGGGAATGGATTAGTCTTGATGATATTTCTCCATACTTGATAGAAGCGACAATAAATACTGAAGATAAAAACTTTTATAAACATATTGGTTTTGATTATCTTAGAATAATAAAGGCAATGGCTGTTAATATAACTAGCGGTACTACTAGTCAAGGGGCAAGTACGATTACCCAACAGTACGCTAAGAATTTGTTTTTAGATTTTGATAAGACTTGGAAAAGAAAATGGGATGAGATGTGGTATACAATAGAGATAGAGTCTCATTATAGTAAAGATGAGATACTTGAAGGTTATTTAAATACTATTAATTATGGTCATGGTAAATATGGAATAGAGACTGCTAGTAAATATTACTTTGGGAAGAGTGCTAAAGATTTAACTTTGGCGGAGGCTGCCATGCTTACTGGTATTCCTAAGTCTCCTAGTAATTATTCTCCTTTTGTTAATTTAAAGAAAGCGACGCAAAGACAACAGATGATTCTTAAAAACATGTATGATGATGGTGTTATTAGTGAAGCGGAATATAATAAGGCTCTTGATGAAGAATTAAAATTTATTGGTGAAGAAGCGGAAGATGAGATAGAAAGTGTTATGTATTATCAAGATGCTGTTATTGAAGAGTTAAAAAGTCTTAAAGAAATACCTGAATCGTTCTTAGAAACGGGTGGTCTTAAAGTTTATACTAGTCTTGATATGGATGCTCAAAAGGAGTTAGAAGAAACTGTTAAAAATACAATGGCTGATAGTGATTTGGAAACTGCTAGTGTAATGGTTAATCCTAATAATGGGAGAGTTATCGCTTTAGTTGGTGGTAAAGACTATAGTAAATCAGAATTTAATAGAGCTGTTAATGCTAAAAGGCAAGTAGGTTCTACGATGAAAGCTTTTCTTTATTATGCTGCCTTAGAAAATGGATTTACGGCTTCTACTACTTTTACTAGTGAAGAGACTACTTTTACTTTTAATAATGATCAAACTTATTCACCACAGAACTATAATGGTACTTATGGAAATAAACCTATTTCTATGGCTACCGCTATCGCTTATTCTGAAAATATTTATGCTGTTAAAACACATATGTTTTTAGGAGAAGATACACTTGTTGATATGGCTAAAAGACTTGGTATTACTTCTAAACTTGATGAAGTCCCTTCTCTTGCTCTTGGTACTAGTGAAATAGGTATGTTGGAGATGGCTGGGGCTTATTCTGCTTTTGCAAATGAAGGATATAAAGTAACACCACACTTTATTACTAAGGTTGTAGATAAAGAAGGTAATGTTTTATATGAAGCGGATGAAGAGAAAGATCTTATACTTAATTCTAGTTTAACTTTTATTTTAAATAATTTGTTAACTGCTACATATGATTCTAATTTTATTGATTATAACTATCCTACTGCTGTTAATCTTGCTAGTAGAATGACTCATAAATATTCTTTAAAAAGTGGTACTACTAATACTGATAACTGGTATATTGGCTATAATAAAGATATAGTAACTGCAGTATGGTGTGGTTATGATGATAGTAGGGACTTGAAATCTAGTGAATATAAATATGCTCAGAATATTTGGCTCAATGCAATGGAAAGTTATATGAAAGATAAAGATGAGGCTTGGTATAGTCAACCTGAAAATGTGGTAGGAGTTTTAGTTAATCCAATTACGGGGAAACCTGCTGTTGATAGTGATGAGAAAAAAATAATTGAATACTATGTTAAAGGAACAGAACCTAGTGCAGATGATCCTGTTTTTGATGAGATAAGTGGAAATACTAGTAGTAATTAGTATAATTCAAAATTTTATTAATATAATTACTTTGAGAGGATGATTTGATGAATAATAATTATGAAACTTATCCTAATCAAAGCACTGACCCCCCTTATCAAAACTTTGATTATGATTATAACCCTAATATGAATAATATTCCTAATAACAATGATACTGTTCCAATTAGTGGTGATATGGATTATGCAGAGAATATTTTAGAATTAAATGTCGGTAAAGAAGCTAGTTTTTATATGTCATATTCTGATTCCCTAGAATGGCGTGATAGAGTATTTACAGGTACTATTATAGGTGCAGGTAGAGACTATGCTGTTGTTAAAGATAGTGAAAACCGTATTTTCTTACTTTGGACAGTATACCTTAATTATGTAGAGTTTAGAGAAGATATTATTTTAAGATAATTTACTCTTCTCTTTTTCTTTGTTATAATACTATTAAGGATGTGATACTAATGATTTATGCTATTATTGGGGGAATTGTTGTATTAATTATTTTGATTTGTGTAATTATGGTTTTAGTTTATAAAAATAGATATAACTTTTTATATATTAAAGTGAAGGAAGCTGATAATAACTTAGATATCTTATTACAAAAGAAAGAAGAAATATTACTTAAGATTGTACCTATTTTGGAAGAGGCTAAAATAAAAGATATTCCTGAAGTTATTAAATTAAAATCAAAAAGAGTTAATCACCATCAGTTATATCAAGAGTTAATGGATATGACTAGTGAAGTTTTAAAGTTAATAGATGACTATGAAGATAAGTTAGATTTTAAGAAGTTAGATTCTTTAGTTGATAAATTAAATGAAAATGAAAATGACTTAAGAGCTGCTTTAAAATATTATAATGATAATGGTGAGGAAATAATTTATCTTTCTCATAAATTTCCTACTAATTTAATTAAGACTTTTTCTCATTGTCAAGATATAGAAACTTATAAAATAGAGAAAAGAGAACCTTTTGAAATATTAAAGCATTGACTTATTTAGAGCCAATGCTTTTTTTATATATTCTTTGTTCTTTCTTTTCTTTTACTTCAGATAAAGTTATAGCATCTTCTTCTGGTGATGGTATAATTATCCCATTATTACAGATAATAATAGATGAAAGATCTTCTATTTCTGCAACTATAGGTAATAGTCTAGCATCTGTTAAACTTCTTTCTAGTATTTCTTCATTAGTTAATCTTTCACCTAAATATATTTTGCTTGTAAAATTTCTCCTTTTAGTAGTAAAACATTCTCCATCTATATTTACTTCTATTCTATCATAGTAGCGAAAAGCAACTACGTCTTGTGAGAACTTTTCCTCAAGTGGAGAAATTTTATCAACCTTTCTAATTCTAGAATTGAAGTGATTTAATATCTCGTCATTGGGAATAAACTCTTCAAGATAATGTTCTACTTCTATTTCAGTAGCAAAATCTAGTGTTTCGAAAGTATAACTACTTCCTTTTATAGAAATATTTTTAATGTTATCTAATTGATTTACTTCTTCTACTTTCATTTTACTTCTCCTTTAGTTAAGTTTAGTATTTTTTAAAGATAATATCAAGAATTTTTTAGATGTTATGTCAGAAATACTTATATTTTTCCATTTATTACCAATTTTATTATTAATAAAAACTAGTATGGTTAGTACTAGTTAATCTATTTTCCAATTTATTGGTTTTAATCCTTTAGATATTAGAAAGTTATTTATTTTAGAAAATGGCTTACTACCAAAGAAACCATTGTAAGCTGAGAGTGGTGAAGGATGTGCTGACTCTACAATATAGTGATTTTTGTTAGTTATTAACTTCTTTTTATTTCTTGCAAAACTTCCCCAAAGAATAAAGACTATAGGTTCGCACTTTTTATCTAGTATTTCTATTATCTTATCAGTAAATATTTCCCAACCTTTATCTTTATGTGATGCTGCCATATTCGCTTCTACTGTTAATACGGCATTAAGAAGTAATACTCCTTGGTCTGCCCAGGGAATAAGACTACTTGTTTCAGGAAAAGGTATTCCTAGGTCATCATTTAATTCTTTAAAGATATTTTGTAGTGAAGGTGGTTTTCTAATACCATTTTTAACTGAAAAAGATAGTCCTTCTGCTTGATGTTCTCCATGGTATGGGTCTTGTCCTAGTATTACTACTTTGACATCTTTATAAGCAGTATGTCTTAGGGCATTAAATATCTCATTTTTAGGTGGATAAATAGTCTTCTCTTTATATTCTTTATTAACAAAATCTATTAGTTTTTTAAAATAATCTTTATTATATTCTTCTTTTAAATAAATATCCCAATCATTTCCAATCATATTAATCTCCTACTTATGATAATTTTCATTATTCCTTATTTTATAAGTTCTATATATTTGTTCTAATAATATTACTCTAAATAATTGATGAGGAAAAGTTAGTTTAGAAAAAGATAAACTAAAGTTAGCACGTTTTTTTACTTCATCACTTAAGCCATAACTTCCTCCTATTATAAAGGTTATATTACTATTAACTGATTCTAATCTACATAATTTATTAGTAAGTTCTACTGATGATAGTTCAATCCCATTAATGTCAAGAATGATTACATTATCAGTTTCTTTTAGGTGCTTTAAAATGAGTTTTCCTTCCTCTTTTTTTACTTTATCTATTTCATTGTAACTAATATCAGGTAGTACTACTATGTCTAATTTTGTATATTTAGATAGTCTCTTTTTATATTCATCTATCGCATCATTTAAATATTTTTCCTTTATCTTACCTACACATATTAACTTCATTATACACCTCTATTTCTTCTAGGGCTTCACTTTGTTTAGCGATTACTATTTTTATATCACTTCTATCTTTTAAAGATTCTCTTGAGGTATTGTAAGCGATTTCTTCTTTGTTATTGTGTTCACTAAGGTGAGCGAGTATTATGTATTTAGTATTATCTCCTACTAATTTCTTTAGATACTTAGCAGTAGTATCATTAGATAAATGGCCTTCATCACTGATTATTCTTTGTTTTAAATAATAGGGATATGGGCCATCCATTAACATTTTCTCATCATGATTACTTTCTATATAATAAATATTTTTATTTTCAAGTAACGGGAAATACTTACGATTTAAATAACCTGTATCTGTTATATAAACTAAGGAGTTATTATCTTCTGTTATTAAGAAGCCAACAGATCCTTTAGCATCATGGCTGGTTTTAAATACATTTATTTCTGTATTATTTAAATGTATTAAAGGATTATAAAGTTCTACTCTATCATTATCAATATCTACTGTTAATTCTTTTATAATATCTTTATTAGTATAAATCTTAAAGTTTGTA
>CALVPN010000056.1 GCA_944351375.1 uncultured Bacilli bacterium
AAAAAGAGGGATGTAAATGGATGCCAAGACATATTTAAATAATATAAGAGATAAGAATGATGATAATAGTCTTAAGTATGATAAGATGATTAGTGAGATTCCTTATATTACTAATCCTAAAGATTTAGATAAATTAAAAGAAATACTTACTGAGTTAAGAAATGAAAATAAAGATTTATATGACTATATTATTTCTTTATTAAAAAAGACTGATGATTTAAATAAATTATTTCTTTTATATAAAGAATATAAAGAAGCGAAATTAAGAGAAGAAGTGCTAGATAGTGAGGTTAGAGCTAAGAATATAGAATTTAATAACATTAAAGAAGATTTAAGTGATAAAGAAGATAATTTAAAAGACTTTGATAAAGTTGCCAAAGAACTTAAATCTACTGGTAAAATTCTTGATGATTTAAGTTCTACTACTAGTATTAATTTAGATAGAACATTTATAGATTTAGAGAAAGAAGAGTCTAAAAGACTAGGATTTGGCACTAAAGCCTTACTTGCTCTTGGTAGTTTCCTTGCTTTTAAAAATAATCATAATATCGTTGGAACTTTACTTGCAACATATCTTTCTTATAAAGTATTAAGTGAATTATCATCATCTAGTAAGAATAATTATATAGATTTATGTAATGAATATATAGATAGTTTGGAGTCTTATAAAGATAATGCAATAGAAGTAGAGAAAAACTTATTAAGTAACCTTGATAATATAGAGAAAGTAGAGAAAGAATTAAAAACTAAATATAAAGCTTATCTAAAAGAGTCTGAATTTAAAAGAATCTTTAAAGTAATAGATGATATTAAAGATACTGTTAAATATAGTCTAAAAGATATAGATAGAACTAAAGATGATATAGATAGAAGTATAGATAATGGTAAAGCGAAAGTAAAGATAATGGAAGGGTAAAAATGTTTAGTAAGTTTATAGATGATGAGACATTTTATGGTAAAGAGTATGCTAATGATAAATTTCCTAATACTTCTTACTATATAAGTTTTAGAGATTGTACTTTTACCAATATAGATTTTAGTAATAGTGATTTAGAAAAGATAGATTTTAAATCATGTAAGTTTAAAAATTGTGACTTTCGTAATGCTAATTTTAGTAATAATGGGATAAAAGAATTAACATTCATTAACTGTAATTTGTTGGGAATAGATTTTAGTAGTAGTTCTTTAATAGATTCTACTATTAATGATTCTAATTTAGATTATAGTAACTTTTCATTAGTTAAGTTTAATAACTTTAAATTTAATAATTGTTACCTTAAAAATTCTAGCTTTAATGAAGTTAAATTAAAGAAAGTGGTGTTTGATCATTGTAATTTATGTAATGCTGAATTTTTACATACCTCACTTGATAAAATAAAATTAAATACTTGTGAAATAAATAATATAAAAGTGTCTTTAGAAGACTTAAGAGGGGTTATTGTTAATATGAATCAGGCTTTAGATTTAAGTCTATTTTTAGGTATTAAAATAGAGGAGAGTGATTAGATTGAATATATATGCTCATAGAGGTTTATTTGATAATAAAAAAATAGTAGAGAATACTATTAGTGCTTTTAAAAGGGCTTTACTAGATAATTTTAATATTGAACTTGATATTAGAGTAACTAAAGATAATAAAATAGTAGTTTTTCATGATAATAATATTAAAAGATTAACTGGTATAGATAGATTAGTTAAAGAGATGACTTATAATGAGTTAAGTAATGTTAAACTTTTAAATACAACTGATAAAATACCTCTTTTAGAAGATATATTAAAGTTAGTAAATGGTAGAGTTACTTTATTAATAGAACTTAAAGAAAACTTTTCTAATAATACTTTAAATGAATTAAATAAGTTATTACTTGATTATAATGGTAAAGTATTATTACAAAGTTTTAATCCTGTAATAATTAGAAAAATGGCTTATACAAGCTTAAAAAGATATAAGATGGGTATTTTATTAACTAATGATTATAATGGCTTTAAAAAAGCTTTATATGATGTATTTATCTATAAATATTTAATTAAACAAAAATATATTAGTTTTATCTCTAGTCCTAAAGAATTAATATTTAAAGTAAAAGAAGTATCTTCAAAAGAATTATTTATATGGACTATTAAAACTAAAGAAGAATTTATTAAATATAAGAAATATAGTAATAATTTGATATGTGAAGAAAAAGGAATAGTTAGAGATAAGTAACTATTCCTTTTATAAACAAAAAACTAGGTGTGGAGCCTAGTGATTGATAAATGGTAGCGAGAGGGGGATTCGAACCCTCGACCTTTCGGGTATGAACCGAGCGCTCTAGCCAACTGAGCTATCTCGCCATAAAATATTAACAAATTAATTCTAGCATATTTCTTTTAACTTGACAATAGTTTTTTTGTATTTTCATAAGTGATACTATAATTATATTATTACCAATTATCTAATTATAATACATTTAAAGAAGAAATGATGTTTTAATCATTTCCTCTTTAAACTATAAACATAGTCTATTGGTCGTTTATATCCGTTAAGTCTTTTAGATAAAACTTTCATCGCTTTATCTTTATTACTAGTTAAAGGAAATAATTTATCACAAATAACATAATCATATAAATTGTTTTCTATAAGAAAATCAATATGATTATCTATTAAGTTTTGTTTAGCGATATTACCAAACAAAGACATTATATTATTAATATTTAATTGTGCTATTTCTTTTTTAGTTTGACCTCTTTGACAATTCCAACAATCAGGATCAATTAAGATTATATTATCAGCTGTTAGAATAATATTTTTTCTTTTTAAATCGTCAACTCTAATACCCTTATTTGCAATTTCTATAGCTAAGTTTAAAATTCCATTCAAACTATCTATTAAATAATCGCTTGGTACTAATAATAAATCATCATATACTTGTTTATAGTACTTAAGAAAATAGGCATCGGCATTATATTTAGACATGTTTTCTTTTTTATATAGTAATTTTTTAATTTCTACTAAACTATCACTTGTTATATCTTTAAATACTTCATACATAGTAGTGCTTAAATAATATCTTAAGGCAACATCTTCTTTATCATAAAGTTTAAAACAAGTATCATCGTCATACCTATAAATGGTAGCACAAGCGCCAAAACCAACTACATTATCTAAAACGCTATCTGGAATTACAATCTCTTTATTGTCTTTATCATAAAACTTCATAAACATCACAGCAGTTATTATATCATACTTTATTCAACAGTAACAGACTTTGCTAAATTTTTAGGTTTATCAATATCATTTCCCTTTAATAAAGCAGTATAATAAGCGATTAATTGATAAGGAATAATAACTAATATAGGTTTAATAAAATCACTTACTTTAGGAATATTTATGATAGTAAAGGTATCATCCTTATAATTATCATCACATATTAAGTAAATAACTGCTCCTCGTGCTAGAACTTCTTTTAAATTACTAATAGTTTTAGCATTTAAATTAGAGTTAGTTGCACTAGCAATAACAGGAGTATTTTTCTTAATTAAAGAAATAGTACCATGTTTTAATTCTCCTGCTGCATATGATTCACTATGAATATAAGATATTTCTTTTAATTTTAAAGCACCTTCCATACTAAGATAATAATCAAGTCCTCTTCCTATATAGAAGATATCTTCTTCTTTATAGATTTTTTTAGCGATAGATAGATACATATCTTTATTATTTAATAGAGGAGTGATTAGTTTCTCTATACTTTTAAACTCATCTATTATGTCTATTGCTTTATCTTTACTAATTGTTTTATTTCTTAGTCCATGAGAAAGTACTAGAATAGAAAGAAGAGAAATTTGAGCCGTATAAGCTTTTGTTGATGCTACTGCTATCTCACTACCTGCTTTAGTATATAGACATGTATCTACTAAATAAGAAATAGTACTATTTTCTACGTTAATAATACCAAGAGTAGGGCAATCTTTACTTTTAACAAGCTTTAAAGCAGCAATAGTATCTGCAGTTTCCCCTGATTGTGAGATAAAGATAGTTAGTGTATCTTTAGATAAAAAGTTATTTTGATATCTATATTCACTAGCTAGATAAACACTACATCTAGTATTAGTAACTTCTTCAAAAAGATATTTAGCAACTAAACCTGCATGATAAGCAGTACCACAACCTACAATAGATATTTCTTTATATTTAGTTAAATCAGGTAATGTCATTAAAGAGTCTATTCCTTCTTCTATAAAAGGTAATACTGTCTTTAAAATAGTAGTTTTTTGTTCCATAATTTCTTTTAACATATAATGTTTATAATGACCTTTAGAATTATCATTATCTTTTAAATCAAGAGTATGTAATTCTTTATTTAATATTTCTCCTTTAATAGATTTAATAATAACTTCATCAGCACTAACTTTAGCATATTCAAAGTCATTTAAGATATAGTATTTATTAGTATATTTTAATATCGCTCTAATATCACTAGCAACTATATTAGTATTATCACTAATACCTATTACTAAAGGACTTTCCTTCTTTAAGACATAAAGATTGTCTAAGTCATTATCAATAATCATTGTAATAGCATAACTACCAATAACTTTATCCATAAAAGCTTTAATAGTCTTATCTACATCATAAAACTTCTCATAATAGTAATTTAATAAAGCACATCCTACTTCTGTATCAGTACTAGATTTAAAAGAGTAGTTATTATTTTTTAACATTTCTTTAATTTCCTCATAGTTTTCAATTATTCCATTATGAACAATAGTAATATGTTTAACTCTATGAGGATGAGCATTAACACTAGTTGCTTTCCCATGAGTTGCCCATCTAGTATGAGCGATACCTATATTACTTTTATCATTTTTAACTATTTTATTTTCAAGTTTACTGACTTTACCAATGCTTTTGATAATATTTATTTTATTATTTTTAAGGTATGCAACTCCTGCTGAGTCATAACCTCTATATTCAAGATTTTTTAATCCTGTTATTAAAATAGACAATATATTTTTATCTTTAGAAACTGCTCCAACAATTCCACACATAATAACACCTTCCTTTAACTTAATTTATATTTAACATAAGTTTATTAATTTGTTAATAAATTATTAAACTAATTATGTTAATAATTGTAAAACGAAAAAAGTATGCTATAATTTAGTTATGTTCACGTAGCTCAGTAGGATAGAGCGTTTCCCTCCGAAGGAAAAGGTCGCAGGTTCGATTCCTGTCGTGGACGCCATTTAAGAGGTAATTATGAAAATAGAAATTATAAATAAAAACGAATTTTATAAATATAAAGATATTATTGATAGTATTCATCTAGAAAATGCCTATCCTAATGGTTATTTATCTATAAGGAAATTGCGTTTTTTTGGATGAAAATCGAATTTATGTATTGAGGAACATATATTTTATATAGTACACTTAAGTTATAAGAAAGAGGGTTCGTCATATGAAAATATATAGAGCATATAAATTTAGATTATATCCAAATGAAGGACAAAAAATATTAATACATA
>CALVPN010000057.1 GCA_944351375.1 uncultured Bacilli bacterium
CATTACTTGCTTACCTCTTATTTCATAAATCATATCCTCTATTTTAATATCTTCTTTTGTAACAACTTCATTCATCTATTAGTTCTCCTTATCTATTTTCTTTATTTTATTTATTAAAGTATTTTTTACATCTTCATCGCCTATTAGGGTAATTGAAAATGTTTTATAACCTATTCTATTTATGCTGGCTCCACAGTGATAGATAATCTCATCATCTAAGATAAAGTACCTATCATGAAAGGTATTATTATAGTAAACTTGTAAATTATTGTACTGTTTATTATATTTTGCAATATCTTGCTCTGTAAGAAGATTATTAGATTTAGTTATAATTGTTACTTTTATCTTCAATCTTTTTATAATATCTAGTATTGTATTATCTGCATATGCATCTATTATTACAAGATTATTATTTGCACTATTAAATATCTCTTGTATTTTAGAATAAGCATCATATATTTGTCCGTTAAAATATATTTCATTAACCTTTTTCTTTTCCTCTATTTTTTGAAATGAGTCTTGTAACAATTTAATTTTATATTCATGTTCTAATAGCATATTATTTATGTAGTTTTGTTCAAGTAAATTATTTGAAATATATTTTCTCATAGTTACAAAGGCTCTCATAATAGCAACACTCATCTCTGAAGCAACATCAGTTCTAAGAACGGTAGCTAACATTGCTACACCTTGTTCTGTAAAAACATAAGGCAGTTTACGAATTCCTCCATAGTTATTCCAACTTGAAGTCCCAATTTGGGACTTCAAGTTTAAAAATTCTTCTGCTTCTAACTGAAAATAAAAATCATTAGGGAATCTATTAATATTTCTTTTTACTGCTTGATTAATTGTTTTTGTCCCATTAGCACATTCATATAATCTTGCCAAGTCACTATCTAGCATTACTTGCTTTCCTCTTATTTCATAAATCATATTCTCTATTTTAATATCTTCTTTTGTAACAACTTCATTCATTTACTAATCCTCCAAAAGCATATTTTAAATAACTAGTTATTGGTTATTACTCTATAGTATTTATGTTCGAAAGTCAAGCAAATAATGTTAAAAATATGTTACGAGTTTTCGTAAATCAAATGAGACTTTTATTTTATAAAACACATCACGAAAATTCGTTATAATAAAAAGAACTTGCTATATAAGCAAGTTACTTTATTATTTAGATAAATTATAAGTATCTTTTGCAATTACAAGTTCTTCATCTGTCGCTAACACATAACTAGCAATAGAAGATTTTTTAGTAGTAATTAATCCTTCTTTATCTTTTCTAACTATTGTTTCTTCATTTAGTTTTTCATCAACTTCTACACCAAGTGGTTTTAATTTATTAAGTACTTCTTTTCTAATAATAGGATCATTCTCACCACCACCTGCTGTAAAGATAATAGCATCCACTTTACCTAGTTTTAAGAAGTATTTAGCAATATATTCAGCAATGCGTTCAGTATACATATCTATAGCAAGAACAACTTTACTATCTTTAGCAATAAAAGCTCTATCTATATCTCTTAAATCATTCATACCAGCAATACCTTCAAGGCCACTCTTTTTATTTAATAAGCTATCTACTTCTTCATAAGATAGACCTGTTTTCTTCATAATATATCCTATAATACTATAATCTATATCACCACTACGAGTACCCATCATAATACCAGCATTTGGTGTAAAGCCCATAGATGTAGCGATACATTTACCATCTTTAACAGCAGATATACTAGCACCATTACCAATATGACAGATAATTAAGTTACCATCACGTCCTAATATTTCTTTCATTCTAGTAGTTATATATTTATGAGATAGTCCGTGGAATCCATATTTTCTAACATCATATTTAACATACCATTCATAAGGTACTGAATATAAGAATTCTTTTTCCTCAATAGTTTGATGAAAAGCTGTATCAAAACATGCAACCATAGTAGCATTAGGTATAGCTTTAGAAAAAGCTTTTATACCAATGATAGCAGCAGGATTATGTAGAGGTGCTAAATCTTTTATTCTTTCTATTTCTTCTAACACTCTATCATTAATAACAACAGAATGAGAATATAAGACACCACCATGAACAACACGATGTCCAACTGCTTTAATATCATCTAATTTTTTAACAATACCTTTTTCCACAAGTTCTGTTAATAAAATATTAACAGCTTTCTCATGATTTGCAATTTCCTCTTTCTTATAAATTTTTTCATCATTAACTCTAATAGTATAATCACTATCATTAGAACCAATACGCTCAAAACTTCCTTTTGTAATTACTTTTTCACTTGGCATATCATAAAGTCTAAATTTTAATGTACTACTGCCAGAGTTAACAGCTAATAATAACATAATATCTCTCTCCTTTTACTTATTATATAATAATAATTAGAAAAGAACAAAAGTTTTTTTATTAGTAATATGAAATACACTACTGTTTAATTTAGTTTTAAAATAATTTTGCTTAAACCAATTTAATAAGTCTTATTTGCATATATTGCTTTATCTTCCTTACATTAACATTGCTATTTGTTTTTCACTTAAACCCGTATACATAGATACTTTAGGTATAGAAATGCCATCTTTTAGAAGAGACTTTGCAATATCTCTTTCTCTTTCTTCTGCTCCTTTTTCAATACCTTGTTCTTTAGCTATATTACTATGATATTCTATTTTCAAAGCTTCTTCTTCCTTTCTTCTTTTCTCAGGATCATATAATCCTATATTATCAATATCACTTGTTAATTCATATAGTTTATCTGCAACTTCCATTAACTCATCATCTCCTTCACTTAATTTCTTTATTTCTAGATAATCATCTAGTACTAATATTACTAATTCTTTATCTAATTTTGTTAAAGGTTCTTCTTTATAGTATTTATTAATACTTTCCATCATATCTATATGAATCTTTGTACTAGTTTCAGTTTCTATTATATTTTCTTCATTTTTAAATTTAAAGGTAGAAATATTTTCATTTCCTATGTACTTTTTATAATTATCAAAGATATCAAAATTTATTTGGATAACTTTAATATTTTTACTATACTGTTCTCCTTTACTTAATAATTCTCCTTTTATCTTTCCAAAATAAGCATCATTTCTTTCTATAATTCTATCCCAATAGCCATTATTACATTCTAGATTAATAATATATCCTTTTATTTGAAAGATTACATCTGAAGTTTTCTTTCTTTCTAAAGCATTTGCTATTTTATATTCAACATTCTTCTCCCTAAAAGTATTTTTAATAAGTTCTTTATCAATACCTGTAATATTAGATATTAAATCTGCTAAATAATTAGGACAACTTCCCATAATAGCTTTAAAGACAGGATCAAGTGTCGCTTCATAGACAAAGTTATTACTCAACATATAATCTCTAATCTTTTCATTACTTACATTTTTAGGAATATGTTTTATTCTTTTTCTTATCATAATCCCTCCTTTGCAAGTGTTATAACATATGTTAAAAGCTATTACAAAAAGGTAATTTTGTAAATTGCTACTAGAAATAGTTGTTATTTTAGCAGATTCACTAGTAGAAAATATAAAATTCATACTAAATTATATCTTCAATTTGCAAAATTCATATAAAATTAACTTTTTTATAACCTCCTTTTCTCCATCTTTTTTAATAAGTCTCCCATCTATTTATAATGTATCATAATAGATAATTCATGTCAATGATTACTTTTCATATTTGAAACGATATTTTATATTCTTCTTCAGTAATCTTCTCCTAGTCTTACTAACAATTCTTCTCTTAATTTTATTATTCTTAACCTTATAATTAATACCTAGAAAAGTAAAACCTTCAGTACTTCTATATATTTTAGTTTTATTATTAAACTCTAATAGATATTCTCTTTTTATAATAGATTCTAATATTCTTAAAATATCTTTTAGTCTTTCTTTATTACTATCTAAAATAATACCATCGTCCATATATCTAATATAGTATTTACAATCTAACTTTTCTTTAATAAAGTGATCTAAGTCATTAAGGTAAAACACTGCAAGGAACTGAGATGTATAGTTACCTATTGGAAGTCCTGTATCTTTCTTATAGAGAGTATCCATTCCTAACTTACTAATAGTATTATTAATATAATCATGATTAGTAGTATTCAATATATCTTTAATTAATAATAAATCTTTATTACTTAGATATTTACTTAGCTTTTTAAGTAATACTTTATGATTAATATTATAAAAGTACTTCTTAAAATCAAATTTAAGGATATAAAAAGTACTAGATTTATTTTTAATATTAACAAGATATTTATCTAATAAATATCTTGCATAAGAAGTACCTCTTTCTATTCTAGTTGCACAATTACTATCTATTAAGTACTTATCTAAAGGTAATAGAACTTTCTTACATATTACATGATTAACTATTTTATCTTCTAAAGTACTACTCATAATAAGTCTTTTTTTCTTCTCTGTTATTGTAAAGATATGATAATTACTATAAGTATAATTACCACTATTAATTTTATCTACTAAGATATTACAATTACTATAATAATTCTTTTCAAAAAGATATAGCTTCTTCTTATTTCTAATAGATTTTCTTATCTTTAAATAAGCATCTTCTATATCACTTAACTCTACTTTCACTTTTAATCCATCCATATATTAATTTAGTAATAGTAATATATTTCTTACTTATAGATATATACTTATCTTTGGATATTTCTTGATAACTATATAGTTTATAATAGTAATAATCTAATAATTTAACTTCTACTAACATTTTTCTTTGAATATAAATTCTTTTAGGTCTTTCTAGGGTATTAGTATAATATAAGTAATAAAGTAATTTATAATTAGAATCTATTATATTATTCTTAATAGTTTTATATTTATTATTAATATTAAGAATTATTTTATCAGTAATAATATCTATCTCTTTAAGTTTATTTTCTAAAACAAAGTTACTCATAGAACTTCTCCATTTTAGTAATAATTTCTTCAATATTATCTAAATATAAACAATTCTTTAAGTTAGTAGATAATTTATCTATCCTATAAGACAGCTTACCATATTCTAAATACTTAGAATATTTATTATCAGTAAAAGTAATAGGTTTATCATAGTAATAATTAATATAACATTTGTTTAATAAAGTTATTAATTCATTCATTGAGTTTCTTTCAATATAAAATGTATCTTTATAAGGTCTATCTAATAAATAACTAACAATATAACTATCATTTCTATTTACATAAATCATTACTCCTTTACGCTTAAAGTAAACTAAATTATATTCCATTTTTATCATTCTCCTATCTTTCCCTTATTT
>CALVPN010000058.1 GCA_944351375.1 uncultured Bacilli bacterium
TCGTCTTTTTCTTTATAAAAAATTTATTCTGTGATAGACTAATAATAGAAGGATTGATGAAGATGAAGAGAATTGTAATTATAGGTTGTGGTAATGTTGGTCTTGCTTATTTAAAGAACCTGTGTCTAAGTGATATGACACTTGATATAAGCTTAATTGATATAGATGAAGAGAAACTTGAAGGAGAGATACTTGATTTAGAACATTCTTTAGTCTATAGAAATAGTAACATCAATATAAAACTTGGTAATTATAGTGGCTGTGATAATGCAGATATAGTTGTAATAACTGCAGGTATTCCTCAATCTACTAAAGATAGAATGAGTGATTTAGAGAAAGCTAATGAGGTAGTAGTAGATATTACTAATAAATTAAGAGAAACATCTTTTAGTGGTATTATCTTAGTCGCTTGTAATCCTTTGGATGTTATTACTGAACTTATCGCTCATTATACAGATTATTCCTATAATAAAGTAATAGGTACTGGAACTATGCTTGATACAGCAAGATTAAAATCGTTGATAAGTAAAAGAATTAATATAAAACCTAGTGATATAAATGCTTATGTTTTGGGAGAGCATGGTAATAGTCAGTTTGTCGCTTGGAGTAATGCTAATATAGGTTTAGAAAACTTAAGCCAATATTTATCACTTGATGATAAAGAAGAGTTAGAAGATGAAACTCGTCATATGGGAGGAGTTATAGTAAAACATAAAGGTTATACTAGTGATGGAGTAGCATCATGTCTTTTAGAACTTACTTTATGTATTCTTAATGATTTAAAGAAAGTATATCCAGTATCAAATTATAATACAACTTATGACGTATATATATCTACACCTTGTGTTATAGGTAAAAAAGGAATAGAGAAAGCTATTAATATAAAATTAACTGAGGAAGAGGAAGAAAAATTGGAAAGTAGTGCTGAAGTAATCAGCAAAGCACTTGAGAAGATATTACCAAAAGAATTGTATTAGGAGGTATTAGTTATGGTTAATTATTTATTTTTAGTAATTATATTTTTATTTATGGCTATAGAAGCGGTTAGTACTTATAAGTTTTTTAGACTTAAGAAAATTAAGTTAGGTATCTTTTCCCTTGTTTATTTTCTTGTTACATTAATACTTACTTTAAGTTACTTTTCTAGCCGTGATGTTTTAGTAGAAAATGAAGTAGAGAGTCTTATTAATGGACTTACTAACTTTAATTTATTTGCAATTTTAGTCTTTATTCTTAATATAGGTATGATAGTAATTAGTATTATTAGTTATGTTAAAGTTATGAGATGGAGTAGAACGTTAAAAAACGATAAAAAATAAGAGGAGAAATCACTATAAGATTTCATCCTCTTTTTCTTTAGATTCTTCTTGTTTTTTCTCTATATTATGATTTTCGTTATACTCAATACCTCTAATCTTACAATAGACATCTAAATCATCATCGACATCAATGATTCTATATATTTCATCAAAAGATGTAGAACCATCTAAAACTTTTAAAAGTCCATCTTGAAGCATAGTTATAACATCTGATGTATATACTAGTTTATTTAAATCATCTTTTTCTAAATCCTCTTCATTTAAAGCATTTCTAATCTCATCATTAATTTCTAATACTTCTTGAATAGCGATACGTCCATGATAACCATTATTACATTTATCACAACCATTAGGATTAGCATTATATATTTCATTCACATCTTTACCTAGGGCCATTTTAAATACTTTCTTTTGATATGGAGTAGTCTCTTCTTTAATGCGACAATGAGGACATATCATTTTGGCAAGTTTTTGAGAAATTATACCAGATAGAGCACTTGATAATAAATATCTTTCGACATTCATATCAAGTAATCTTTCAATAGTACTTAAAGAGTTATTAGTATGGATTGTAGATAATACCAAGTGACCTGTAATAGAAGCACGAACAGCAATTTTAGCAGTTTCACTATCACGGATCTCTCCAATTAGAATAATATTAGGATCTTGTCTTAAAATAGATCTTAATACAGTAGCAAAGTCAAGTCCTATTTCACTATTAACTTGAACTTGATTTAATCCTTCTATATTCATTTCTATTGGATCTTCTACAGTTATAATATTAGTTTCTTTTTTATTTAAAACCTGTAAAATAGAGTAAACGGTAGTACTTTTACCAGAACCAGTCGCACCAGTTATTAAAATAATACCATTAGGTTCTTCAATCATTTTTTCTAGTTTTTTAAAGTTATCTTCATTAAAACCAAGAGTTTCTATTCCTTCCAAGCTTCTTGAGTAATCAAGAATACGAATAACACATTTTTCACCTTCATTAGTAGGTAAGGTAGATACACGTGTTTCTAAATTAATGCCTTTGATTGCGCCTTTTATAGATCCATCTTGTGGTAGTCTACTTTCTGTTATATTCATATTAGCGATAAGTTTAATTCTGGTAATTAAATTTCTTTCGTACATTTTAGGTATTTTTGTATAATCTTGTAAATCTCCATCAATTCTAATTCTTACCATTAAATAGTTTTCTCTTGGATCAAAGTGAATATCACTAGCCCCTGCTTTAGAGGCATAAGTAATAATATCGTCTACAACATTTACTATTGGTGTTTTTGTCATATCATATGTTACCAAAGGTATCAACCCCTTTACTTTATTCTATTCTTTTACTATAATATATTATATAGTAAGAATAACTTAATTACAAGAGGGAGCTTAAGATGAAGAATAAAAAAGTGTTAAATAGTAGAGGCTTTATTTTAGTTGAAACATTGATTGTTGGTGTTTTTATTATGGGTATTTTTTCATTACTTTATGCTAACTTTTTTCCTCTTATTGGTGAATATGAACGTTACAAAAATTATGATACAGTGGAAGCGATTTATGTCGCTCATTGGGCTCGGATGATTGCTATAAAAGGATTACCTAATTCTATTTATAACACAGTCGAAAATAATGGATATCTTGATATAACTGATTGTTCTTTATATACTGAATCTAATAAAGAAGCAGATTGTAGTGCTTATAAAACTATGAATAATATTTCAAAAATTTATTTAACACCTTATTCTACTTCAGTTTTTAAAGATTATGTAAGAAGAGATGATTCTCCTTTTACAAGAAGTTTTAAAGAATATATCGCTTATTTACCTACTTATAGTAAGAATACTAGTAAAACACCAGCGACTGGATATTATAGAGTAATTGTTGAATATATTTCAAATGATACTTATAAGTATGGTACTATTGAAGTCTATAAGGGATAGGTGATAGAAATGAAATTAAATAAAAAAGGTATAACTTCTGTAGAATTATTAGTTAGTTTTATTATTGTTTCTACTATTGTAGTTGGTATGTTTAATTTAATTATGAACTATCGAAATAAAGAACAGATAGAAGAGATTAATAATGAAGTTATAGCATATAGTAATAATCTCCAAAAAGTTATTCAAGATGATTTGATTAAGGGACATTTAACTAGTGTTAGCAATGTGACAAGTGATGGATATAGTGCCACTTTTACTTTTGATAATCCTAGTAGTTATACAACGACTCTTGTAATTAATCCAAATGATTTTGTAATTAGTTATGGTAGGGAAGGTAATGTTATAGATTATGAAATACCCAACATTCCTGATTTGAAATTAAGTCCATCATCTAGTATTACTTATATCCCTGCTGATAATGGATATTTACAAATAAATATCGTTTTAACTCATCCTAATTTTACAGATGAAACTTATTCTTTTATGATAAATTGTCCTGTTAATTATGCTTATTAAAATAATATATATAGAAGTAGAGCGATAGATGTTTCAATAATTCTTCCAAAGAAGAAGTATTTATATTCTAAATCTTCTTCTTTTATATTGTTTAGAACTTGTAAGTGAACTGAAAAACTACCAAAGGTTATAAAGGTTAAGACAAGTAATCCTCTTATATAATTAGTAGTATCAATACTAGTTACTAAACTAATACCACTAGTCATATCAAGTATTCCTGTAATAATAGTTTCAAAGAAGTAATTTAACGATAAGGAAGTTGTAAGTAGTTTACTAAAGAACATAAAGAAAGTAATACTTCCTAACATAAATAAAAGTAATTTAATAGCATCATTTATCGCTTTAGGTAGTGCTTCTAGAAATGATTTATTTTGATAATTATTCATCTTTTTAGAAGAGATAATCTTTTTAGGTCTTAAAATAATACCAAGAATTAGATTAGATATAATCTGTATTATTAATATTTTATAAGCAAGGGATAGACTATTTAAAATAAGGCCACATGTTCCTAATATAAAAAGAGGATTAGCAAAGTGAGTAAAGGTTAAAAGATAGTTAGCAGTAGTTTTATCAATAGTTTTACTTTTGTAACTTTCTACAACATATTTAGAACCGCTAGGAAAGCCTGATATGATACTAACTAGGATAATAAAAGAACTATTACCTTCAACATGAAATAATCTTTTGAAAATAGGGTTTAATTTATTGCTTATTTTAGTGGCAATACCTAATTCTAAAAGAAGAGATGCTAGGACAAAGAAAGGGAATATTGAGGGGAATAGTTTAGTTTTAAAGATATTAATACTAGAGATACCACTTTCTATAATTAAAGAGGGATTAATAAAAATACCTAAGTAAAGAAATAAAATTATGAGTACTGCAAATAATTCTTGATATTTTTTTTTCATATTATTACCTTCTTTTGGTATAATGTATTAGTAAGGTGTGATGATATGCTTAATAAAGTTTATTTAAGAATAAAAAAATTTATGAAAGATTATTATAAGACCATTATATTTTTAATAATTTGTTACTTTGTCTTTACTTTTCCATTACCATATTATATTTATGCTGGAGGAGGCACTATTAATATTAATGATAGAGTTATAGTTGATGGAAGTTCTGACAGTTCTGGATCTTTAAATTTTGCCTATGTTAGAGAACTTGAAGGTAATGTAGCATCTTTTATTTTAGGTAATATTATTCCTTTTTATGATATAGAAAAACAAGAAGATGTAGAGTTAAATGAAGATGAGACTAGTGAAGATATTATGTTTAGGAATAGAATATATTTAGAAAATGCTAATCAAACTGCCATCATGTTAGCTTACCAAAAAGCCGGTAAAGAAGTTAATATAAAAGATAAACATTTTTATGTTATCTATGTTGAAGAAAAAGAAGAAAAGGGCTTAAGAGTAGGGGATGAGTTAGTAAAAGTTAATGGTAAAGATATTAAAAATGTTGAAGATTATACTAATGAGGTTCAGAATCATGAAGTAGGAGATA
>CALVPN010000059.1 GCA_944351375.1 uncultured Bacilli bacterium
TCTTTTAACATGCTTTTCTTTTTATTATACTTTTGAAATAGTTCTGCTTCCTTATGCATAGTCTCTTCATAAGCAAAATTATCGTGCCAACCATCTCCATAAGCATCATCACTTGCATAAAGACTCATAAGTTTAGCATTAGCATCTATTTCTTTTTTTATATCTTCAAGACTCTTTAAATAGTTTTCATAACCTGCTTTATCTAAATATATTTTACTCATAGATAATAAGCTCCTCTCTTGCTCTTGTACAAGCGACATAATAAAGATATTTATTCTTCTTAAAAGACTCATCACTATCTACTATGATAACACTATCAAACTCTAGACCTTTAGCAATATAACTTGGAACTACTACTAAATCTTTAATAAATGACTTAGACTCTTCTGTTAGTAGGCTAATACTTAAATCATCTTTTAATAAGTCATAGATAACTTCTGCTTCCCTATCTTCTTTAGTAATGATAGCAAGGGACTTATATGTATTAGTAAGTGTTTTTATATCATCTAGTAATGATTCCTTAATATCTTTAGGTTTTCTAATAAGAACATCTTTATTATTACTCTTCTTAATTGCATTAACATAATCTAAATTCAATATCTTATTAGTATATTCTATTATTTCTTTCGTAGATCTATAAGTTTTTAATAACTCTAAATAATTACTATCATTAAATATCTCTTTTAATTCTTCTAAAGAATCATATTTATAATAAGGATTAATATTTTGATTAACATCACCTAATATTGTAAAGTCAGCTTTCTTAAACATCTCTTTAATAATCACATATTGTAAATAATTATAATCTTGCGCTTCATCTATAACTACTTGTTTAATATAATTATTATAAGGAAAGCCAAAGAGTTTACCTTTTAAGTAAGATACAAGTAAGGCATCATCATAATCTATTACTTTAGTATTTTTAATCTCTAATTTATATTTAGCATAACTACTGTTGAAGAAATCTTTATAAATATCTTTAATATTTAAAGACACATTAATATTATCTTTAATTAACTTTCTAATAGGAGCTTTTCTTTTACCTGGAGTTCCATAATACTTTAATGATAAATACTTAGATGTTTCATCAATTCTCTCAACTAAAGGAAATCTACTATATTTATCTTTAATTAAGTAATTTAACTCTTCTTTACTAACTTCATTTATCTTATCAAGTTCTATATCATTAACAACTTTAAAGTTCTTTAAAAAGGCATTAATATAATTATCTAAATCTCTTATAATCTCTTTACTTTGTTTATATTTAATAATATCAACATTACTCTTATCACATTTATAATACTTACTAATAAATGATGGAAAACGCTCTATATTTTTATATTCTTTTAAGAAATAACTTAAATAATCACTAAAAGTAGTTTCTAATGTATTCGCTTCTCCTAACTCTGGTAAGACATTAGAAATATATTTTGAAAATATCTTATTAGGAGAAAAGATTAAAACATTATTAGAACTTAAGTTTTTAATACGATATAAAAGGAAAGCAATACGATGTAAGGCAACTGATGTTTTACCAGAACCAGCGATACCTTGTACTATTAAATCATGATCATCTAAATTACGAATTATCTTATTCTGTTCAGCTTGTATTGTATTAACAATATTTTTCATCTTTTCATTATCAGTAGTAGCGATTACTTTTTGTAATAGTTCATCATCTATATTTAGAGAATTATCAAAAACACTAATAAGCTTTCTATCATCAATAATATACTGTCTTTTCTTTAAAAGATTACCTTCATGAGTAAATTCATCTACTTTATATTTACAAGGACCTACTTCATAATCATAAAATAAACTACAAATAGGACTACGCCAATCATATAAAATATTATCATAGTTTTTATTCTTTAAATAAGTTAGAGCCATATAAATATTATAATTATTACCTTCGTTATCTTTATAAAGGAAAGAGGCAAAATAAGGTTTATCCTTAATATTAACTAAAGATTTATAATACTTTCTTTTACTAAGCACTCTTAAAGCTTCTAAGCTATCTGCAGTCATTATTTGATTAAACTCTGCACTATCTAAAGATGATTTATCCTCGAAATTAAGTTTTCTAAAATTAATAAGTTCTTCTTCTTTTAGAAACAAATCACTACTAGACTCTTTAATCTCTTTATCAAGACTCTCTAAAACATCATGTAATTTCTTCCTTTCTTTTAATATTTCTTCTTTACTAATAGACACATTATCCCTCCTCACTAATTAGTAAAGTCCTTTGAAAACGAAGAAAACCCACATAAATTAATATGTAGTTAAATTAAAAGTTAAGTTTTAAGCATAAACGTCAATAAGAATATATCAAATAAATATTGTTTTGTAAATACTTAATTAGAGGTATATCTTTTCTTTCTTTTAGTTAAAGTCTTTTGCACTTCATCAAAAACAGCATACTCACGTCTATGTTCATCTGCTATTTCTTCAAGTCTTTTTCTTTCATAACCTTCTTTCATAAGGGCTAAATTCTTTGTTTCCTTCATATCTTTTAAAGTCTTATCCATAATTCCTACAGAACCTTTAGAATTATAATCAAAACTGCTATATTCTTTAATATTATCTTTAATATCAACAAATTTATTATTATAAACAGCATTAAGTATTTCTAAAGCTAATGCTATTTGTCCTTTAGAATTAATATGAATATTAGTCTTACTTCTATTATACATATTACCAATCAGACAGGTATCAATATAAGTTACATGGTATTTTTCACTTAAGCTAATAAGATGATCATTATATTTTAATACTAATTCTTGAATAATTTTCATTTCTTCATTTGTTAGTTTATAAGGTACATAAATACCTAAAGCATAAATATCACTACTAGAATTAATAGATAAAATATTATAAAAATTCCTTTCAATTCCAAGCATTACTTTATTTAAAGTTCTCTTATCATTTATCTTTCCTAAAGTATAATTATAATTAGGTCTAGTATCTCTTCTTTTATAATCTCTATTAATAGCATAAGGATTACTTCCGACTTCTCGCATTAAATTATTTCCACCACTTGAATATATTATAATTGGCTCTTTAGCATCTTCTAGGGTAGATGTAAGAAATATCTTGGCATCACCTTCTTTAGGAAGAGCACAAACTTTATACATATAGCCTACATTACTTAAAATCTTAGGTAAATGATAATTACTCATAACTTTTTCTAAAGCTTTGACAACTCCATATACTCTAGATAATTTTATTTCTTCTAAATTTAAATTACTTCTTAAAAAATAATCTATATGCTCAGTTTTATTCATTAATAATGAGAAAGTATTAATTACAGTAGGATTTAACTCATCCGTTGTTAATATTTCCCCTAGATATTCTAATAAGCCCTTCTTAAATATAGTTGAAGTAGTATTTACAGCTTGTGAATCATTCATACCAATAATAGTTAATCCATCATTTTTATAATAATCTGTTAACTTTTTAATTTTATCTTCATCCATACTAAATGTGCCTTTCATAACTAATTTCCTCTCTTCTTAAAAATATTATAAGTATAAAGTATAAAAAGTCAATAATTATTAAAACTATAGAAGAAAGGAAGTATCGTCTAATGCAAATAAATTTAGGTTATGTAGGTAATCCTTCTACTCTTTTAGATATATACTCACATAATTTAACTTTTAAAGAATTTTCAAAATATGAATATGATAAAGGAATAGATTTATTAACAAAAAGAATAAAACTAAACTTTATAAACTTTAAAAAAGTATTAAAGTATAATTATGATAATAAGATTAAATTCTATCGTATGACTCATACTATGTTTCCCCTACTTACTCATCCAAATGTAAGTATTGATTATAAAGAAATATTTAAGGATGATTTCAAGAGATTAAAGGAAACTATAAGCAGGTATAATATTAGAATAGATACCCATCCTGATGAATTTTGTTTATTAACTAGTGAAAAAATTAATGTTACTAATAATAGTATTGAAATACTAAAGTTCCATCTAGAAATATTTAAACTATTAGGTATAAATGGTAAATGTATATTACATATAGGTAGTTCTAAGCCTACTAAAGAAGAGGCTTTAAATAGATTTAAAATTAATTATAATAAATTACCTAATGAATTAAAGAATCTTATAATCCTAGAAAATGATGATAAAACTTACACAGTAACAGACACCCTATTAATCTCGGAAGAGTTAAACATACCAATGGTTTTAGATTATCATCACTATATCTGTAACCACGAAAAAAATGAAAGACTAGATAAACTATTACCTAGAATTATAAAGACCTGGGAAAATACTAATCTAAATCCTAAAATGCACTTTTCTTGCTCTTTAAACTCTAAACAAAAAAGAAATCATAGTACTTATTTAAATTATAATTCTTTTATTAAGTTTCTAAAATTATTAAAGCCTCTTAATACTGATATAGATGTTATGTTAGAAGCAAAAGGTAAAGATGAAGCTTTATTTAGATTAGTAAGGCAACTTAAGTTTTATAAAGATTTTAAAGTAAAAGGAACTACTATTACTTTGTAAATTTATAGTTAAAACTAATAATTATTTATAAAGTTTATATTTTCTTAAATCTCATTTTTTCTTTTAGATAGAATTAATTAAAGGAAAAAGAAACTTCACTATAAAGTCTCTTTAGTTTTATTAATCTAATCAACATCTGTTATTTGCATATATTTGAAATAATTATATAGTGTTAGCTAGCAAGTTCTATTTGGAAAGGATCAGATTTAGTCCCTGTTCCTGAGGTTATTTGTACGTTAGATTTTAGATTTATTGATGGACGGACGCCGTGAACTTCGACCGAAGTGTAGTAGCACGCAGTGCCGTTGTTGTAGACGCAATGCACGTAAGACGAACTATATGGTGTTAAGGTCCAATAAGATTTTGTTAATCCTGTACTAGAACTTTCTCCCTTAACTGCATATCTTTCAAATTGACCTGACATTAATTCACCTAACCTT
>CALVPN010000060.1 GCA_944351375.1 uncultured Bacilli bacterium
TATAACAAACTATCAAGTTTACCATCACCTACTGTAGATATTCCTTTATTTTCATAAATATAACTACTACTATTAACAGTTCCTACTACTTTACAAGTATTATTTTCAAGATATGTATCATCTTCTATTGTAATAGTATCTCCTATTTTAAATGATTTATCTTCTCCAAGACATTCGTTTGTTTTTTTAGGCATTCTACCATCAACTAATGTAGTTTTACTAATATCTGATAGAGCACTTACTTTAACAGCTTTACCATCTATTAGAGTATCAAAGGAGTATGTTCCTTCTATTCTTTCTATACCATCTATCTCCTCTAATGATTTAATATCATCATCTGTAAGCCCCATAGTACTAACTATCTTAAAGTCATAAAGATTAGTCTCATCATAATAATTATCTAAAGTCTTAATCATATCACTAGCAGTTTCTCTAACTCCTGCAAAGAAAGATGTACCTAATATTACAATAAGTATTAAGGATAAAAACCTTCCTTTAGACTTCCATATTTTCCTAAAACTATTCTTAAAGATTAGCATCACCAATCAATCTCCTTAACAAGTTTAGGTTTCTTATTAACAGTAACACTTTCTATTTTACCGTTTTTTACTTTAATAACCTTATCAGCAATATCAGCGATAATAGCATTATGAGTAATAATAATGGTTGTAGTTTTAGTCTTATGACAAGTATCTTGTAATAGTTCTATTATCTTTTTACCAGTTTTAGAATCAAGAGCGCCAGTTGGTTCATCACAAAGTAATAGTTTAGGATTTTTAGCAATAGCACGAGCGATAGAAACACGTTGTTGTTCTCCTCCTGAAAGTTGAGCAGGAAAGTGATCTCTTCTATCTAACAAACCTACTCTTTTTAACGCTTCACTAGAGTCCATTGGTTTTTTACATATTTGACTAGCAAGAGAAACATTTTCTATAGCAGTTAAATTCCCTACAAGGTTATAGAATTGAAAGACAAAACCTATATCATAACGTCTATAATCAGTTAATTTTTTATTACTGTATTTAGCGATATCATTATTATCGATAATAACTTTACCACTACTAGCTTTATCCATTCCCCCTAAGATATTTAATATCGTTGTCTTCCCTGCTCCTGATGGTCCTAAAACAACAGTAAGTTCTCCTTCATCAATATCAAAAGAAACATTGTCTAAAGCCTTAATAGTAACTTCTCCCATTTTATAAATTTTAGTTAAGTTCTTAACACTAATATAAGACACAAGTATCACCCTCTTATGATTACATTATACTATTAGAAAGAAAAAAAATATAGAGCTTTTTGCAAAAGAAAAGAACTATTATTTAACCTTTTAGTTCTTTAAGTATTTTTTGATTTCTTCTCACTGTACGTCTTATATCCTTCTTAACTAATCTCTTTGTTTCCAGATTATATTCATCCTTAACATGATCTATTAACTCATTAGTACCAGTCTCAAAGATTTTAACAAAATAATCATAGCCTTCTGGATACTTATCATAAAATGAATCTAAAGTTCTTACATTTTTTCCTATTAGAATATAAGGATTAAAGTAAGTAAAGCTTCTTTGATTATAAAAAGCAAGGTCAAAATCTATAATAGGTGCTAATCTTAAGGTGCCATCATAAACAAACACTTCCATATTCCTAGCATATCTATCAATCTGTTCCATCATCAAATCGATTGCTATTAATTTAAATAAATCCTGTTGTAAGCTTTCATCTAAATATTCAAAACAACTATCATCAAAACCTCTAGTTCTCATTCCATATTCAAAATTATCTTCTGGTCTAAAATTTATATAATCTTTATCGTGATAGTTAGGTGTCAATATTTTACTTTTAAATATTCCTTTATGTTCAACGATTAAATCTGTAGTATCAAGGTTAACTTTACTACATAAGTATCTACCAATTATTTCATTATATAGAAATTCATTATGTATCTTTTTGCTAAAGTAATATTTACCATTACGTTCTATAAGATAATCACTATAAAGATTTAAATATTCTTCTTTACTTATACCAAGTTTATTAATGAAATAGCCCTCACTATAATCTAATAATTTTTCTGTTTTTTTACTGCCAAACATCATGTTTATCTCCTATCTAATTGTCTTTAATATTTTTGATTTATTAGAATTATACAGTTATATTTTTCTTTAATTCCTTTTCTATTATTTAGACAATTCATATAAATACATCTTTTCTCTAGAGGCATATTATATCAAATAAAAAAAGAAATTTCAATTATTTCTTTCCTTCTTTAAACGTTTCACTTAATACTGTTCCTGCTGTTACTAAATTCTGTAACTCACTAGGAACTATTATCTTAGTAGACTGTCCATTTGCAACTTTAACCATAGCATCATAACTTTTAAGTTTTAAGACCGAAGCATCTGCTTTAGCTTCTTTTAATAGTTTGATACCTTCAGCTTCAGCATTTTTGATTTTAATAATTGCCTCTGCTTCACCTTCTGCTTTCTTAATAGCTGCTTCCTTCGCTGCTTCGGCTCTTAAAACTGTACTTTCTTTTTCTCCTTCAGCGATTAATACAGCAGCTTTCTTCTCACCTTCTGCTTGTAATATCTTCTCACGTCTTTCACGTTCAGCACGCATTTGTTTTTCCATAGCATCTTGAATATCACGAGGTGGTATGATGTTTTTAACTTCTACTCTATTTACTTTAATACCCCAAGGATCAGTCGCTTCATCTAGAATTGATCTCATTTTGGCATTAATGATATCTCTTGATGTTAAGGTTTGATCTAGTTCAAGTTCACCTATAATATTACGAAGAGTAGTTGCTGTTAAGTTTTCAATTGCATTAATAGGATTTTCTACTCCATAAGTATAAAGTTTAGGATCAGTTATTTGAAAATAGACAACTGTATCTATTTGCATTGTAACATTATCTTTAGTAATAACAGGTTGTGGTGCGAAATCCTTAACTATTTCTTTTAATGATACAGTAGATGCTACTCTATCAATAAAAGGTATTACATAATGAGGTCCTTGACCTAAAGTTTTATCATAAGTACCTAATCTTTCTATTACTTTCGCTTGTGATTGAGGAATAACTTTTACTCCCAATATTACAATAACAATAATTACTATTAATATAATCCAAAACATATTAATCACTCTCCTTTATTTCTTCTACTTTAAGTTTTACTCCATTAATAGATAATACTTTTACTTTAGAATGCTCTTCTATTTCTTTATTACTATATGCACTCCACTTCTTACCTAGAACTTTAACTTCACCTATTCCATCTTTTTCTATTTTCTCTGTAACAACTCCAGTTTTACCTATAACCATATCTAAATTAGTAGGTACTCCTTCTCTTTTCTTCATCTTCTTAACAAAAGGTTTTGTTAAAAGTAATAAAAGAATAGAACTAACTGTAAAAACTGCTAAATGTATCATTAAATTATCTGTAACTAACGATACAAATGTTACAATTAATGCTCCAAGCGAAAACCAAATAGAAACTAAACTTACAGTAGCAAGTTCAAATAATGCTAAAATCACAAATAATACTAACCAAAAAAGCGTCATAATACTTCCTCCTTACCTAAAATATACTATAAATTTAGAAAAAATACTACAAAAAACATTTTTTTCTTACATTTTTTTAAAATATGCTAGAATCTTTAAGGAAACAGTTTTATGGTTATATTAGAAACGATACATCGTAAAGAGATGATAACGAACAACACATTTATTTTAATGATGCTGTTTTTATATTGTAAGAAAGGAGGAAGCTATGCCAGAAACTAAATTTCAAGATTTTATTTATACTCTAATAATGGCCTTTCTAATGGTATATGTTATGATCTGTTATAACATTTCATTCATACAAGAGGATTAAGTAACTTTGTATTTTTAGAAGCATTCAAAGAACTACCTTTAATTTGGATAGTTGCCATTATTTTAGAATTTTTCTTAATAGGTAAAATAGCTCATAAATTAACATTTAAAGTTCTAGATCCAAAGAAAACACCAAGCATAATTATAAGTTATGGTATATCTATTGTTATAGTTACTTTCATGTGTCCTATTATGAGTTTAATTGCTACTATTTTTATAAACAAACCTAGCCTAGATATATTTATATCTAGTTGGTTACAATCTATGGTCTTAAGTTTTCCTATGGCTATGTGCTTTCAATTATTTTATGCAGGACCATTTGTAAGATTTGTATTTAGACTTATATTTAAAAATCTTCATCAAAAATATTTTATGGTAGCACAAATAATATAATATATAAAAATAATAGACTAGATTAGTCTATTATTTACTTTTAGTTTTTATTTTTACCAATAAGAATACTAATACTATAACAGAAATAACAGCTAAACATGCATAAATAATAATATTATCATTAGTTTCAGGATTATTAATATCATCTCCTAAATCAGGATTGGAAGGGACATTTTCAAGTCTATCTGCTAAGATAAATGGATCTTCCTTAGTTCCACTTCCTTCAGTTATTAAAATATTAGATTTTAGATTTATTGATGGACGGACGCCGTAAGCAAAGGTCGGAGTGCTGCTGTCCACGTTGCCGTCGGAGAAGACGATATGCACGCCAGACGTACTATATGGTGTTAAGGTCCAATATGATGTTGTTAATCCTGTATTAGAACTTTCTCCCTTAACTGTATATCTTTCAAATTGACCTGACATTAATTCACCTGACCTTAGTAGACCCACTTTAGCATTAGTTGTGTTTGAAGTTGTA
>CALVPN010000061.1 GCA_944351375.1 uncultured Bacilli bacterium
CCATTACTATTCCAATCAGGATCATAAAATCCCCCAGCATTAATAGCAACTTTAGCATTTTCCCTCTTTGCAACCGTTGTAATTGCTTCTCCTCTTTTACCAAGATAAGCAGTTGTGGCAATAGAAACACAAGATGGATCATATATCGCTACTAAATAGCCTTGATAACCACTACCACTAACTTCAATAACTTTATATAAATCATTACCTGGGTCTTTTGTTAAAATCTGTTTTTCATATTCATTCTTATATATCTTAGCATCAGAATCATAATCTTTAAAATTAATTAAATCAGGATTAGTGTTTTCATCAACTTCAATTATATGATTATTAGATAATACTTCATTAATAACATCATCATTATAAAACCAAGTAGCCAAGTATTGATGAGACATAGATGTCATCGCTGAAGTTATCCAAAAATTACGAAAACCATCTATTGGACCATAAAAAAGAAATAAAGAAAAAGAACTTCCTATTATAAATAGAGCAATTATTATTTTTGTAACTAATTTCTTCTCTTTTCTTTTTTCTTTTTTTATTTCACTAGCAATACTAGGCATTAAAATTGTCTTATCTAAGTCTTTTTTATTCATCAGGTACCACTCCTAATGTTTCCGCTTTTTCATCACTTATTTCTTGTTCTACATCTTTTTTACCATTATACTCTCTATCACCGTTTATATCTAAATAATCCATATCTAACTTTATCTCCTCTAACTTAGCATCACTACTATTAGTATCACTTAACCATTTATTATAAGAAGTAATAAGACTATTATAACTATTAATATCACTTATATAAGTATTGACAACTTCTTCATATCCTGAAATAATCGCCTCACACTTATTATTAACATCTGCTTCTGGATGTAAAACATTAATACATTTATCTTTTACTTTCATATAATCTTTATCAACTTTATCTAGACTCTCACTATAACTTTTATATAACTCTTTAAAACTAGCATCATTATCTTTTAGTGTTTGATAGTACATATTATCAGTAATAACACTATTATAAATGTTATCTCTAATACTATTAAAAGACTCTACATCTGTTTTAAAAGCCTCATAGGAATCTCTAACTGTTTCCATTCTCTTTCTAACCTCAGCTTGATCATCATTATAATTAATAATAACATAAGATATAATTCCTATAACAATTAATAGAAAACCAATAAGTATCATTATTCCTAACTTTTTACTATGATGTTTAACTTCCATAATTACACTCCTAATCTTTCAAAAAATCATTCTTTTCTTGTTTTAATCTTTTTTTTAGTTCTTTTTTCTTTCTTCTTTTATCATTATTTTTAGTATGCAATGCTATTAAGAAAATTATTAATAATAAAACGATTAAACATGTAAGACCAACTATTATATAAGAATTAATTGTTAACTCATCTTTTAGACTATCTACTTCTTCAGTATAATATCTTTGTATCGTCTTATCAACACTATCATATAAGTATAGTCCTTTTTTACCTGTTTCTACATTCTCACCATAAACTAAATAGTATTTAGATTTTTTATTTAGTTTATAAACTGTATATTCTTCCCCATCTATTTTAACAGTATATTTTTTATAATTAGAAGGTATTTTACCATTATCTAAAAGATGAATAGTAAGTAAATCACTACCTAATTCTTGATATAAAGTATAATCTCCATCATCATAGATATAAAATTTAATATTACCTTTCTCATCTTTTAAAGCAACTAAAGTAATATCTAATGCTTCTATTTTATAAGCAGGTACTTCTTCATCATTAATTTTAACTGTTGTCTCTACATAATAATCTTTAATTAAGTCTTTTAACTCATCAGTTTTTCTAACGACACTTAAGTTATCTTTATTAACTTTTACATTAATAGGATCTTTTTCTTTAACATTAACCACTATTGTATAAGTTTTAGTAGAACCATTTTCTGCTTCTACAACTACATTTATAGTATTAGCACCCTCATGAACTTCTATTTCTCCTGTACCAGTTATACTAGCTTTACTATCACTTGCCTTAGCATTAATATTAACACTAGTAGTTCCAGCTTCTGCTTCCACTGTATAACTTGTTGTATTTTTATTAAACTCTGGACTTAAAGTAAGGCCTTCTACTTCTAAACTAGCAAGATTATTATCATTACTATAATTTTTCTCTACTTCTTGTCTACTAATTAAATTAATAGTTGTACTATCAGTTGGACTAGTAACTACTTCATCCCATGAAGCGATAGATGTATTTACTACAGATATAGTAGTAGAGCCTGTTCCTTTAACTCTAAAAGTATAAGTATAACTTTGACTAGTCTGACCAGCGCCATCAACATAACCAACTACATGAGTATTACCACTTAAAAGTTGTAGTTTATTACTATCATAATTTAAACTATATTCCCAACTTCCTAAACCACTACTTTCTGTTATATTAACTCTAACAGTAATATTGCCTCCGACTGTTCCTGTAGAAGTAGTACCTGCGATGCTTATTGAGGCAGCATCTACTATATGAGGACAAAAGAAAAGGAAGCTAAGTCCTAATATAAATAATATTTTCTTCAAGTTAATCACCCCTGTTCTATTGTACTATTACCAAGTATTTGTTTTTGAACTCTTAATAAGTCTACTACATCAACTTTACCATCTCTATTAGTATCGCTAGCTTTTTTATCATATGTAGATAAATTACTGCTTCCTAAAATATCTTTTTGAACTCTTAATAAATCAACAATACTAGTCTTACCATCTCCATTATTATCCCCATAAATAACAACTTTATAAGACTTAGTAGTAGAACCATTACTAATTACTAAAGTATCTCCTGTACCAATATTACCACTAGCACTGTTTCCATATCTATCTAAATAGCTAGTAATTTTTAAGTTAGCATTAACACTACTCAATTTACTATTAATTTCATCAATACTTGTATTAAAGAAAATATTAGAAATAACATCACCATCTATCTTAAAGCCAGATCCTACAACCCCAGTATTTACATCAATATCAGGAGTTGTAACTATTTCTTCTTCTTTATCATCATCAGGTAAAATCACTTCATTGTCATTAGGCATATTATTATAAACCGGTATTAGAAATTCATAAGTATTATTTAAAAGGTTATTATTCTTATAACTTTTATAAATACTATATGCTTCTTGTGAATGAGCTCTTATATTAGTCATATACTGATGTGTATAAATAGGATATACTGCATCAGGTGATACATTAAATTTTTGATAATATAAAGTGTTTTGATTAGCATTAATATATTTACTAGCAATATATTCAGTACCACCCATAATTGCTCTTTCTTTACTATTCCATGGTCTATTATAAGTAGTAACTGAAGCATCAAAACCACCATTTGCCCATATCAAGCCTCTAATTTGTGGAGACTGATAAGAACTATAAGCACCTATATTGAAGTAGTTATAAATACCGCTATAAGTCTTACCATTGCCACAAGAATTAAGAGCATTCCAACTATCAATATTACTTGCATAACCTAAATTATTTAGACAACTATTATCAACTGAGAAAGTAAAACTACCTCCTGTTGTAGAAATACTATCAGTACTACCCTTTTCTTGTCTAATCCTACTAGCAAGATAAACAGGACTAACATTATATGTTCTTGCAGTCTTCATTAAGATATTTAAGTATTCATTAGTATTTAAGAAAGTTCCACTAGTAACTCCTCTTACAGCATCTTCTGTTTGAATAGATGAATTATATTTTAAGTTTTCAAACATAAAGATATATTCTTCTGATAAAAAGTTTCTAGGATCCAAATAATAAGATACTGTATCTCTACTTGCCACATACCAACCTGGTTCTATCTGTTTATATGTACCATTTTGATAATATGGCCATTCTTTACTTCTTAAAGTCTCATCAGTCCCATCTACTAAACTAATCTCTCCATAACTCTCATTAGTTACCGCTTCATCAAAAGAAACACCAATAGATATAGGAGTAAATATCCAGTTAGGATGTTTCTCATGTATTGCCTTTAAATAAGGTAAGTAACTCTCCCCAAATCCCTTACTTAACATTTCCTTTTCAAAATCACCATTAAGGTCTACATCGGCGATATCTATAATCGCTTGGTCACTTGAACAAATATATCCTTCTAAATCATTATATTTAACCTTATACCAAGCATTTTTACAACCATAACCACTATCACTATCAGTACTAATTACATCAACTTTAGTACCTGCTACTAACACGCCATCAGTAACACCTGTGATTAAAGCACCACCAGGTTTTTCCCTAAAATATTTATTAGTATTTAACACTATATAACTCTTAGCACTTACAGCAGGAATAAAAGTAAAAAGCATAACAAAGATGAGTAAAATACTAATTAACTTCTTCATACACTATCAACTCCTATTCTTCTATCTACATTATAACAGAATATTCTACAAATTTCTCTAAAAAAGATACAAATAACCGTCAACTTTACAATACAAACAAAAGAAGAGAGGTTGAAAGATAAGAAATTATAGTCTATAATTATAGGGTATAATTTTTTGTTTACGTGGAGGTCATTTGATGAGAAAGAATAAAGAGAATACTGAAGAAAAAAAAAATAAGAAAAAGAAGAAAAGTAGATTATGGCTTTTAATACTGAGTATTATTGTTATATTAAGTAATATTTTTGCCATATATAATATCCTGTTATTAGGACC
>CALVPN010000062.1 GCA_944351375.1 uncultured Bacilli bacterium
TTATCTATGAAGTAGGAATCCTTGGAGGTAACGACAAGGGCGAAATAAAATTTATTTTATTTCTTATGTTCTTTTAAAGTATGGTATACTATAAGTGTTAAAATACATAATAAAAAAAGGAAAAGAGGAAAAAATGAGACTAGGAATAACTAATGACCATAGAGGTTATAAATTAAAAGTAGAACTTTTAGAAAAATTAAAAAAAGATTATGAAGTAATAGACTATGGTGCTAAAGGAACAGAAAATGTTGACTATCCTTTGTATGCTTTTAAGTTAGGAAAAGCTTTAACTAATAAAGAAATAGACTTTGGTATTGCAATCTGTGGTAGTGGAATAGGTATATCAATCGCCTGTAATAAAGTAAAAGGTGTACGTGCTGCTAGAGTCATCTCAATAGAAGATGTCCTAGAGACAAGAAATGACAATGATGCTAATATTATCTGTTTAAATGAAAATATGGATGTAGACTATGCTTATAACTTAATTACAACCTTTATAACAACACCATTTTCAACAGAAGAAAGACATATTAGAAGAGTAAATCAAATAAAAGAATATGAGGTAAATAATGAGCGTTAAATACTTTATATATCTAATAGTAACAGTTATCGTAGTATGGAGTCTAGACTCTGTTAATATCAATGCTATTTTTAAAAAAAATAAAATTTGGCAAGCAAGAGTCTTCTATTTCTTTCTAGCAATTGCCTTAATCTATTTAGTAACAAATTGTATTTACGACTTATATGAATCAGCAATAATTGTTTAAAAAATAAAATTTAAAGTATAATTTTTTCATTTTCGTTAAAACTCTTAATGAGGTGGTGGATAATGAAAAAATTAAGATTAAAAAAAGGTGTTATAATCGGTGCTTATTTAATTGCTTTCTCTCTAACAGGAATGAGTGCTTTCTTTGTAAGTCAAAACATGCAAGCGAATAATCCTACTGAAGAAGACATAGAATATGTAAACTCATCCATAATTGATGATAAAAAAGATCAGGAAGTAATTAAAGAAGAAGTAAAGATGGTAAAGCCATATACAAATGACCAAGTAGAAACACTTAAATATTTCTATGATTATCTTGGAGAAGCATCTTCTCAAGAAAAATCAATTCTTTATCATGAAAATACTTACATTCAAAATTCAGGTATGGATTTTGGCCTAACAGATACCTTTGATGTAGTATCAGTATTAGATGGAACTGTATTGGATGTAAGAGAAGATGAACTTCTTGGAACAGTTGTAGAGATAAAACATGATAATGACTTCATTAGTAGTTATCAAAGTTTAAGTGAAGTATCAGTTAAAAAGAATGATACAGTTAAACAAGGTCAAGTAATTGGTAAAAGTGGAACTAATACAATCGATCAAGATTTAGGAAATCATCTACACTTTGAATTATATAAATCTGGAGAAGTAGTTGATCCTAGTAAATATTTTGATCAAGTAATTAGTAGCAAAGATGATAAACAAACAACTACTGAAACAAAAACAGAAGAACAAACCGAAGAAAATACTAACACTAATGAAGAAACGGAGTAAATACCGTTTTTTTTCTAACAAAAGGAATTTACAATAAATTATATTTCTGCTAAAATATTAACAGTAAAAGGACGTGATAAGATGTTATCAAAAGATATTGGTATAGATTTAGGTACTGCAAATGTATTAATATATATAAAAGGAGAAGGAATAGTTCTAAATGAACCTAGTGTAGTTGCTATTGATACAGATAATAAGAAAGTTGTAGCAGTAGGTAAAGAAGCTAGTGAAATGCTAGGAAGAACTCCAGAGAAAGTAAAAGCTATTAAGCCTATGAAAGATGGTGTAATAGCTGATTTTGAGATTACAGAAATAATGTTAGATTATTTTATTAGAAAAATACATGCTAGAAACTTTCTATCAAGACCTAGAATATTAATATGTTGTCCTACCAATGTAACACCTGTTGAAAAGAATGCTATTAAAGAAGCAGCAGAACGTACAGGAGCAAGAAAAGTATATCTAGAAGAAGAACCTAAAGTAGCAGCGATAGGAGCAGGTATGGATATCTCTAAACCTAGTGCTAACATGGTAATAGATATTGGTGGAGGAACAACAGATATTGCTATTCTTTCTTTAAATGATATAGTTAGTAGTTCTTCAGTTCGTATAGCAGGAAATGTTTTTGATCAAGATATTGTTAAATATGTAAAAGAAAAATATAAATTACTAATAGGAGAAAAGACAGCAGAGGATATAAAAATAGAATTTGCAAACCTATATGAACCTGATAAGAAAAACAAACTAGAAGTAAGAGGAAGAGATTTAGTAACAGGACTTCCTAATACTATTGAAATAAGTGAAACAGAAACAGAAGAAGCGCTACATGAATCAATTTATAAAATAGTAAAAGCAGCAACTAATGTTTTAGAACAAACACCACCAGAGTTATCCGCAGACATTGTGGAAAAAGGTATTATCTTAACTGGAGGAGGTTCAATGCTTAAAGGTTTAAATGAGGTACTAAAAAAAGAATTAAAAGTACCAGTTTTAATAGCAGATAGTCCTCTAACTTGTGTAGTGGAAGGAACAGGTGTACTTTTAGATAACATTAAATTATTAGAAGACAACTAAAGATAAGCCTTTAGTTTTTTCTTTTGTTGTCAAAATTTGTCTAACTTGCTATAATTATTTTAGAAAAGAGGAAGAACTATGAGTCCAGAAATAATAGAAACTATAAAAATAGTAGTAACAACCTTTATATGTTCTGCTATAATAATGCCTTTTATGAAAAGAATAGCAAGGCATATCGGAGCTATGGATATACCAAGAAGTGATGAGGGACATAGACATATACATACAAAAGCTACACCTAAATTAGGGGGAGTAGGGATATTTTTAGCATTTCTAATAGGTTATATGTTATTTGGAAAAGAAAGTGTCCAAATGAACTCTATATTAATAGGAAGCTTTATCATAATATTAACTGGTATTGCCGATGATATTAAACCCTTAAGAGCTAGAACAAAGTTAATAGGACAGATAATTGCTGCTTCAATTCTTGTTTTCTATGGAGGATTTCTCTTAAACAACATAACAGCTTTTGGTTATACTATTAATTTTGGATGGTTCTCATATCCTTTAACAATCCTCTTTGTAGTAGCATGTGTTAATATAATAAACTTAATTGATGGGCTAGATGGCTTAAGTGGAGGAATTAGTAGTATCTTCTTCTTAACTATAGGTATAATTGGTTATTTCCAAGGACGGAGTGGTACTTTAGTTATGATATTAACATTTATTATGTTAGGAGCCACATTAGGCTTTCTATTACACAATTTCTATCCCGCTAAAATATTCTGTGGAGATTGTGCCATGTACTTAGGCTTTATGATAGCAGTTATCACTCTTCTAGAGTTTAAAGGACCAGCTTTAACAAGTTTATTTGTTCCTCTAATGATTTTAGGAATACCTATACTAGATACTTTATTTGCTATCATAAGAAGACTATTAAAACATCAAGCGCCATTTTCTCCAGATAAAGAACATATACACCATCAACTCCTTGGCATGAACTTTTCTCAAAGAACAACAGTTCTAATAATATATGGTTTTAACTTACTATTTGCCTTTGCTTCAATCTTTTATTCTCTAAAAGATCCTTTCATGGGAAAAATATTATATATAATTATATTTATCATTGTAGTTTGGTTTGTATTAAGAACTACAGTTATCTCTAAAAAGAACAAAGAAGTAACAGATAATATTATTGAAAAAGTAGGAGAAGTCATAAAAAAGGAACCCAAATCTAAAAAAAATAAAAATAGGGCTAAATAGCTACTATTTTTTTTTGACAAAATTCCTATAAACTGGAAATATATGGTAAAATTTAAAGGTGCGCAGTATGAGAAGGAGGAGGTAGTAGTGTTAAATTTTATTATATGTGATGACGAAAAGGAATTTAGAGATTTAATAAAAGGTGAGATTGATAAATTCATGATGAATTATGATGCTGAATACAAGAAGTATGAATGTGAAAGCTATGAGAAAGAATTTGAAGTTCTTGCTAGGAAAGAAATGGGATTTAAAGTATATTTCTTTGATATTAAGACTAAGAATGGTTCTGGTTTAGATGCTGCTAGATTCATAAGAGAAGAACTAGATGATTGGAATTCTATTATTATAATTGTAACTGCTTTTGCAGAGTATAGATATGAAGCCTTATCAAATAGATTATATTTACTAGATTTTATCAGTAAATTTGATAACTGTAAAACAAAGTTAAAAGAAACTTTAAAGATAATTTATAAGCAATATAATAGTAGAGAGAAATGTTTAACTTATGAATATAATTACACAATCTATAAGATAGAATTCAAAAACATAATCTTTATTGAGAAAGAACAAGATAGTAAAAGATGTATAGTACATACAGATTATGGTAAATTCAAAGCACCATTTACACTTAGTGCAATAGATAAACAATTAGATAAGAGATTCTTAAAAGTACATAAAAGTTTAATCCTGAATACAGATAAAATAAGAAGCTATGATACAAAAGAAAATGAGGTATTATTTGATAATGGTGTCACCACTAACTTAATATCTAGATCAGGTAAGAAGGAGTTGATTGAGTATGT
>CALVPN010000063.1 GCA_944351375.1 uncultured Bacilli bacterium
TACAACAAATAACAGCGATATCGGCAGTCATTAATGGAGGAAATTTACTAAAGCCTTTTGTCTTAAAAAACATCTTAGAGCCAGAAACTGGTAATGTAATGGAACATAATAGTAAAACTAAAGTAAGAAAAGTAATAAGTGAAGAGACTAGTGAGATTATGAGATATGCCCTAGAAACAGTAGTTGCCTTAGGTGGTGGTAAATCTGCTTATATAGATGGTTATAGAATAGGTGGTAAGACAGGTACTGCTCAGAAAGCTGTTAATGGGGCTTATCTTGCGAATAACTACATAATGTCCTTTGTTGGTATAGTTTCATCTAATAATCCTGAAGCAGTACTTTATATCGC
This sequence comes from uncultured Bacilli bacterium, assembly GCA_944351375.1. Classification (GTDB taxonomy): domain Bacteria; phylum Bacillota_I; class Bacilli_A; order RF39; family UBA660; genus Onthousia. The sequence continues at coordinate 350 of CALVPN010000063.1, forward strand.
TATAGATAATCCGAAAGATACAGCATTATTATCAAGTTATACAACAACTCCTATTGCAAGAAGAATTCTTCTAGATATAATAGATGCTTTAGATATAGAAAAGCAAGAGGGAGGAGTTGAAAAAGACTATGAATGGACTGATAAGGTTTATTATGAGGTAGCAGATGTAGTAGGTAAAAGTCCTAAAGAAGCTAAGGAATTATTAGAACACTTTTCTATAGAATACTCTGGTAGTGGAGATAAAATAATAAGCCAGTCTCCAGAAGCAGGAACAAGGCTTGAAGATGGAAGCACAGTTAAATTAATGTTAGGTAATTAGTCTAAATTGAAATAATAATCATAAAATTTAATGACAAGAGAAAGTCAAATGAAAAAATATATATAGAATAACAAAAATACTTATGCTATAATACTTGAAGAAGAAAGAGGCGATAAGTCATGTTATTACTTACAAAAGCAGTATTTGCAATTATGATTGGATTTTTATTTAGTGTAGTTTTAGGCCTTATCCTTTTACCACTTTTAAGGAAATTAAAAGTAGGGCAGAGAATAAGTAGTTATGTAGGATACTCTCATAGACAGAAAGAAGGTACTCCTACAATGGGAGGATTAATCTTTATTATTCCAACTGTCTTAATTACAATAGGCTTATTAATTACTGATAAAATACCTTATTCTGATAATATAGCGATAGTTCTAGTTGTCTTTTTAGGCTTTGCTATTATTGGATTTTTAGATGATTTCTTATCTTTAAAAAAACATAATAATGAAGGTCTTACTACTTATCAGAAACTACTAGGACAAGTAATTATTTCTACAATATTTTTCTATATTTATATGAAAAATGGTGGACAGACATCTTTTGTAGTAGGTACTCTTGGTATTGATATAGAACTTACTTGGCTATATGGATTATTTATATTATTTATCTTAATAGGAGCATCTAATGCAGTTAATTTAACAGATGGTCTTGATGGCCTTGCAGGAAGTTTGTCTGCAGTTGCTTTCATTGCCTTTGCTCTTATCTCCTTTGTTGTAGGCTTTGAAGATATTGGTATATTTTGTTTAGTGTTAGTAGGTTCTTTGATAGGTTTCTTAGTATATAATACTCATCCTGCTAAAGTGTTTATGGGTGATACTGGTTCTCTTGCTCTTGGAGGTGTTATGGGTGCAGTTGCTATACTAACTCATAGAGAACTTACTTTACTTGTAGTAGCAGGGGTATTTGTAATAGAAACATTATCAGTTATTTTACAAGTGTTTTGGTTAAGATTCTTTCATAAAAAGTTATTCTTAATGACACCTTTACATCATCATTTTGAAAAACTTGGTTGGCAAGAGACTGATATTGTTAAATTATTTGTAGTCTTTGGACTATTACTTGCCATGGGTGGAATTATATTTGGAGTATGGTTATAGAAAAGAGTGATTAGATGAAGAAGAAAGGTTATGGATTGCCTTTATTAATCACAGTAATACTCTTAGTAACATTTGGACTTATAATGATATATTCAGCTTCAAGTATTTGGGCAGAATATAAGTTTCACGATAGTTTTCACTATGTGAAACAACAAGCATTATTTACAGTAATAGGATTTATAATAATGTATATAGTTAGTAAAATAGATTATAATATCTATTTTAAGAAGGCAAATATCATTCTTGGTATTTGCTTTTTATTATTAATTTTAGTTTTAATACCAGGAATAGGTAGTATTAGAAATGGTAGTCGTAGTTGGTTTGGAATAGGACCATTTGGAGTACAACCTAGTGAGTTTATAAAGCTAGCATTAATAATATTTACAAGTAAATACTTAGTTAATAGTAATAAGTTTTTAAAAAGTTATAAGAAGGGAGTTATTCCAATACTTGGAATTGCAACTCTTGCTTTTGGTCTTATTATGTTACAACCAGATTTAGGTACTGGTTTAGTTTTGATGGTTTCAATTATTGCCATGCTTTTTATTGCAGGAGTTAATATGAAGTTTTTCTATATTTTAGGTGTGATAGGAGTAATAGGTGTTGTAATATTAATTGCCATCGCTCCATATCGAATGGATAGAATAACTTCGTTTTTAGATCCTTGGTCTGATCCTTTAGGAACAGGTTTTCAAATAATACAATCTTTATATGCAATAGGACCAGGTGGACTACTTGGTACAGGTTTCTTAAATTCTAGACAAAAACACTTTTATTTACCAGAGCCGCAAACAGATTTTATTTTTTCCATAATATGTGAAGAGTTTGGGGTAGGAGGAGCAATTCTTATAGCATTTCTTTTCTTTATGCTCCTATATTTTGGAGTAAAGATAGCATTGAAGTCAAATGATTTATTTGCCAAATATCTTGCTTTTGGCCTTATTTTTCAAATGATTTTCCAAGCTTTAATGAATCTTGCAGTAGTCATAGGTTTAATACCAGTAACAGGTGTAACTCTGCCTTTCTTATCTTATGGTGGAAGTTCTTTATTAATTAGTTTATTAAGTATAGGAATTATTCTTAATATTGCGAAAGGAAATTCTAATTGCAGTAAAAAAGAGTAAAAATAATTAATTAATAAAGAATAGGTAGAAATTGATAAAAATAAATTTTACCTATTTTTTTCTTCCCAAACATTTATATTATAAAGCACGACAAAAAGACACCATGTAAAGTGTAAAAAAAATATATAAAAAGTAATGATTTCAAAGAACAAATAGTGTATAATTTAATCATCAAATCTTAATTGAAAGTTAGTTTCTAAATTATTAAGATCTGAGATTGTGGAAGTAAGTGTGTATAGAAGGAAACGACTTACTTCTTTTATTTTAAGTTTTAATGATTTAGTCAATAGATTTCCTTGTTCTAATAATTGTCTTATAGTATGGGCAAATTGGATAAAGAAATAATGAACTTTCATAGCATTGTCATTTCTACTGTTTAAATGAGAAATGTTGAAAGTTCTATGCTTTTGATTATAGAAACCTTCATTTTCTATTTTCCATCTTTTTCTTCCAAGAGATACTATTTCTTTAATATTATTATCATTAACATCCATATTACTAATATAACGAAAAATAGTTGTTTTTTTATTTTTAGATTCTATATATTTAAACGCACTAAGTATGTGATTTCTATAATTGATATTAGTAGAAAGATAATAGTTTTGATGTTTAACTTCATTGAAGCACAGTATATTTCCTTCAAAAGTACTATTAATTTCTTTCAATCTATCAGGTTTTAAATTAAAAATATAATTCCACTTATTTTTTTCACAAATTTCTATAATTGGTTCTACAGTATATAAAGCATCTCCAGTAATAATGAATTTATATTTTGGATAATTCTTTTTAATACGTTTAATCATTCTTTTGAAAGCTTTAATTTCACAATCTTGTTTTTGTTTTTCTGTAAGCATTTTTTCATTTTCAATGAATTCTGAATCTAAACTAATAATAATATTACCAACAACTAATTTACATTCTAAAACATACTTATAGTAAGAGACTTTACCGTCTTTATGCTTTCTAATAAGACAGTTATTATTAAGATTATAATCATGATTAGATAGACCAGTACCATCAAATATTAATTGGAATGCACCATTATATTTAAACTTATTAAACATTTTAGAACGTATTAAAGTTTTAACAATATACTTTTGAATGTTTCTTAATTCATTAATATTTATATTAACAAATACATCTTGAATAGTTTCCCAGTAAGGAAGTTCTCTTAAATCTTGCCTACAGATTTTAGATAAATTTTTAATACAATTGTCAGTATTAAAAGTATCAGAAGAAATGTCAGTCATAGTAGTAAGACCACAAAGAAGACTAAAAAGACGAGTAACACATATTGTTTTCATTTCATATGTTATATAACTTTCATTTCTAACATCAGTTAAATTACTAAACATATTTAATAAATCAGGAAGATATTTATTAATAATAGAATATAATTCCTTTATCAAATCTTTATTTTTTCTTAATTCTCTTCTTTGCTTTCTGTTCATTACTACATACCACCTTTTTATTATGTAGTAATTATATCAAATTTATTGCGAAAAAAATTTACTCTTTTTTACTGGAAAAAATAATATTAGGTTAATTTAAGTTAGGAAATCCCGTTTGGATATCCCGATTTTATTAATTGATAAGCAACAAAGGTGAACTTTGT
>CALVPN010000064.1 GCA_944351375.1 uncultured Bacilli bacterium
TTAAGTTTTACAAAGGATGCTCTTATAAATCTAGATTGACTTGATAAGTCTCCAGGAAGTCCTATTGCACCCATTCCTCTACTATATCTTTTTAATTCAAAATCTTTACTAAATTTACATTCTGGTTCCCTATTAGATAGGTGCATATAATTGTTTAGAGCGAACATTTGCTTATCAAAGGTAGGATTATTTGTTAAGACTCCTACTTTATTTTCATATATCTTAATCCCTTCTTTTACTGATTCTACAGTTATTGATTCTTTATCATCTGATATAAGCCAGTGTAGCTCTGCTAGTGGTAAATCTTCACTAAAAGGGACATTTAAAAAATTCATATTTTTAATTAACTCTTTCGCTTCTTTAACACTACTACACCTACTTAAAACCCAAGGGATGAATTCAAACTGAGTTATGTTATCTTTTCCTATAATTTTATCATTATATACGGTATTACCTACAAAGTTTAGTCCTGCTATTCCTAGTCCTTTTTCATTAATGGCATCATAATATAGTGGGTAGTTTCTAATAACAGTAGCCATTCCTATAATAGCATAATGAGTATTTATATCACCTTTTTCTCTGAAATGAAATGGATAGCTTCTTGGAGTGATAACTACCTCTTCATTATAAGAGATTTCATAATCTAAAGTACGTCCAAAATAAAAATCTTTTGTTTTGTATGTTACAGCGGTACACATAATATTCCTCCTTTATTATATATTATAATTATAGATGACTTTTTTCAAGATTTGTGACATAATTAGATATTTTTCCATGTAAAAAACCAAGATGGTTATCTTGGCTTTTAACGGAAGTTACAACATGAACCTTGGTCGATATTGCAGCATACATTTTCTTCACAACAAGTATATCTAGGGCAATAAGTATGTTTGAAAATGTGATGATTAACTATTCTTGTATGGATTGGGCATACATGAGGTACTTGATGAACGAAGGTTCTATTTATTTGACGTTGTTGTACTGGTTCCATAATTGGAGCACCTGTATTCATCATTCCCATATTTGGTCCCATTCCCATAGTATTACTATTCATATTGATATCAATATTCATATCTTGGTCAACAACATTGTTATTGCCATCGATAGTAGATGTCATATCAATATCTTGATTATTAAATAACATACACTTTCCTCCTCTAGTATTAAGATATTCAGTTAGGAAATTTGTGTATAAATTATTTGCCTAAAATGGCATTTTAAAATTACCATTTTTCATTTGTTTCATCATTTTTTTCATACTTTCAAATTGGGTTAATAGTTTATTTACTTCTGATACTGATAATCCACAACCTTTAGCGATTCTTGTTTTACGTGATGCTTTAATAATAGAAGGATTTCTTCTTTCTTCTTTAGTCATAGAAAGAATTATTGCTTCTATATGAGCCATCTGTTTAGGAGGGATATTTACATTAGTTAGTCCCATTTTCTTAGCACCTGGTATTAATTTTATGATATTTTCAAGAGGTCCTAATTTCTTTATTTGTTTTAATGTACTTAAAAAGTCTTCAAGGTCAAACTTACCTTGTTGCATTCTTTTAGCAGTCTTTTCAGCTTCCTTCTCATCAATAGCAGCTTCTGCTTGTTCAACAAGAGATACGATATCACCCATACCAAGAATTCTTCCTGCCATACGTTCTGGATCAAAAGAATCTAGTCCATCTAGTTTTTCACTTACACCAATGAACTTGATAGGTACGTTAGTTAAATGTCTTACTGATAAGGCAACACCACCTTTAGTATCACCATCTAACTTAGTAAGTATTACTCCTGTTAGTTTTAATTTATCGTTAAAACCTGTAATAATATTAATTGCATCTTGTCCCATCATAGCATCTATTACAAGTAGAGTCTCCTGTGGAGACACTGCTTCAGTAATATTTTCTAATTCATCCATTAAGGCTTCATCTATTTGAAGACGTCCTGCAGTATCGATTAAAACATAGTCATAACCATTTTCTTTAGCATAATTAATAGCATTCTTACTTATTTCTACAGGATTTCCTTTACCTTCACTATAAACTTCTATATTAAGTTCTTTACCAAGTTGTTTTAACTGGTCTATGGCTGCAGGACGATATACATCACAAGCGACCATTAAAGGTTTCCTACTCTTTTTCTTACGAAGATAATTAGAAAGTTTTCCTATAGTTGTAGTTTTACCACTACCTTGAAGTCCTACTAACATTAATATGGCAGGGTTTCCTGTTGTATTAAGTGGTGCAGAGTCTCCTCCTAGTAATTCAGTTAATTCATCTTTTACTATCTTAACAAATAAATCTCCTGGTTTAATACTAGTTCTAACTTCTTCTCCTAAAGCTTTTTCTTTTACATTATTAACAAACTCTTTAACTACTTTATAATTTACATCTGCTTCAAGCAAAGCTAGACGTATTTCTTTCATCATATCGCCAATATTATCTTCTGTTATTTTTCCATAACCTTTTATCTTATGTAGAGCATTTTGTAATCTATCTCCTAAGCTTTCAAACATATTATCACTCTCTTTTCTTTTAATATTATAACTGATATGTAGTAAAATGTAAAAAGAAAATGATGGGATATCACTTTCTTTATTATTAAAAACTGTTTTGTTTAACTTTCTGGTATTTCTATATCTTTTATTTCTCCAAAATTAGAATAATTAATAGTTATAGTTGTAATACTTGGTGTGTTATTAATATAAGTAGCATAACTAGATAAATCATAAGTAATTTTGACTACTTCATCTTCTTCATTTGTTTCTAAGGTTATTTTATTAGGTACATCAGCGATATCAATATTTGTACCATTAAGTATTTCATCTATAGTATTAGTAGTTATTTCATAGTTGTAGGAAATATTACCTGTTTCATATTCTGTTTTAGATATTAAAGTAGCTCTTTCTAAAAATCTAGATATGTTGTTATCATCAGTAATATTATTAAAGTGATATAGTTCACTTGTCACCTCATATTTATCTGTTGTCTTTGTTAAGTTAATGTTATCATAGATAAAGTAATTATAAAATGTATTATTACTAGTCATTACTCCTTCTGTTTTATTATCACTCTTGTCTCCTGTAAAATTTGTTATGATACTATTTATATTTTCTTCTCTTATAAAGTGATAATTACCAGTTTCGATGCCATCTAGTTTATATTCAGTATTAACTTTGTTATCATTAGAAGTATCAATATCATTATTACTACTATAATTTGTTCTTATTAGTGATATTAAACAGAAGAAGAAGATAAAGTAAAAGACAAAGAAAAGAATAGCTCTTCCTCTTTTGCTTTTATATAAATCCTTAATAAATTTTATATACTTATTTTCTTCTTTTTTCTTTTTTTCTTTCACTTTAATACTACTCCTAACAATTCTTTTTTATCTACTCCGTTTAAATAATCTTTTACTAGACATCTTTTTTTACCTTCTAAAGCGATATCTGTTAGTATTATTTCTTTATCTCCTGTAACTACTCTAATACCATCTTTTTCAAAGCCTACAATAGTTCCTGGTTCTGTCTTGGCATAATATCTATCACTTAATCTTACATCATATACTTTCATTCTTTTACCATTTAGGGTTGTATAAGCACCTGGTGTAGGATTTAAGGCTCTAACTTTATTATCTACTTCAGTGCTAGTCTTAGTAAAGTCTATCTTTTCATCTTCTTTAGTAATGTTGTAGCCATAAGTAACTTCAGCCTCATCTTGTTTAATAGGTTTAATATTACCACTAATTATATTAGGTAATGTTTCTAATAGTAAATCTTTACCCATTTCACTTAATCTATCATGAAGTGAACCTAAAGTATCTTCTTTTGTTATAGCAGTTGTATCCCTGCTAATAATATCTCCTGCATCCATTTTAATATCCATATACATAATAGTTATACCAGTCTTTTCATAACCATCCATAATTGCATGATGGATAGGGGCTCCTCCTCTTAATTTAGGTAAAAGGGAAGCATGAACATTAATACACTTATATTTAGGATAATCAAGTAATTCTTTAGGTAGTATTTGTCCATAAGCACAAGTTACTATCATATCTGGTTCATACTTTAATACTTCTTCATATTCATCTCTTATTTTTACTGGTTGTAATACGGGAATATTATATAAGGCACTAGCTTCTTTTACTGGTGTTGGTGTTAATATTTGTTTTCTTCCTACCCTTTTATCTGGTTGCGTTACTACTGCCACTACATTATAATTTTTGGCAAGAGCATTAAAGATTGGTACGGCAAAATCAGGGGTACCCATAAATACTATTTTAAGATCTTTCATGTTAACCTCCTATTACTTTTATAATAATACTTAACGTTAATCCTAAAGTTATTAGAAGAAGTCCTGTTAAAGCTAAAACACTGGCATTACCATAACTATATGCATATTTGAAGTTGAAGTTTTTTTCCTCTTCTTCATCATTAACAGTAATCTTTTCTTCTTTTAAATTTAATACTACTTTAGGTTT
>CALVPN010000065.1 GCA_944351375.1 uncultured Bacilli bacterium
CCTAAATCATTAATAATAGCATTTGCAATAGAAGTTTTCCCAATACCTGGTTTACCATATAAAATCATGGAAAACAACTTTTTATTCTTAACTAAATTATAGAGTATTTTATCTTCGCCAACTAAGTGTTTTTGTCCGATTACTTCTTTTAGGGAAGTAGGAGCAAGTTTTAATGCTAGAGGTTTATCCATATTATCACTTTCTTTCTTCTCCCATTATTTTATCAAAAAATACTGTTTTTTTAAAGATATTGATGTTATACTTTATTTGTGGAGGGTTTCGAATGAATCAAACGTTAGAGTATTTTTATAAACAATATGACATAATAAATGATAATATTAAAGAGAAGATGAATAGCAGAGACAAAAAATACAGTAGATTAATTAAAACTAAGTTAGGTAAATTTTATTTTAGTTTAACTGAAAAACAAAAAAGAGCTTTTAGAGATATCCATAGTGATACTGATATTACTAGGTATTTATTTAATGATGCTATTATTAAAGAATATAATAAAGCTAGAGATAATTTGCTTTTAGAAGTTGCTAATAGTGATGTTTTTCCTTTTAAAAAAGAAAATTCAGTTAATATTTATATTAGAGATGGTGTTGATACTTATAATGCTTTAACGGGAGAATCTACAAAAGATTTAGATGTTAGTGATAATATTAAGAAATTTATTCAGGATGTAATTAGTACATCTTATAAATTAGAAGATGAGTATACTATTGATGATATACCTCTAATTAAAGTAATTTATATGGATTTTGTAGATAATGATAGTATAAGTCCTACATATTACGCAGAAATTATTTTACAGAAAGTAAAAAGAGTTCACATTTTAGAAAAGAATCCTTCAAAATATAGATGTTTAAGTGCAAATGAATTAAAGATTAGGGAAGCTGCTTTAGATAAGGAGATTAATGAATTAGAACATAGTGAGACTTTTTCTGATACTTTAGAATCTTTAAAAATTAAAAAGTATGAACTTTTAATGTTAGAAGGAAATAGAGTTGATGAACTATATTATACCTTAACTAATAAAGATGATGTTTATCCCTTAATTAAAGCTTACTTAAATTTAATTGATATTAATTACAGGAAGAATAGTGGCTATTTTAAGAGTGAAAATGATGTTATTTATGCTGGTTTTGAAACTTCTAATAAAGATATAAATATGAAGATACTTGAAATTAAAAAAGATAGGTAGTGATAACTTGAAACGTAGTGAAGTAGATAGAGAAAAATTAAGTCCAATGATGAGACAGTATTTAGAGATTAAAGATAATTATGAAGATACTATTGTCTTTTTTAGGCTTGGAGACTTTTATGAGATGTTCTTTGAAGATGCTGTTACTGCCTCTCGGGAGCTTGAATTAACACTAACAGGACGTAATGCAGGACTTGATGAGAGAGTTCCTATGTGTGGTGTGCCTTTTAAAGCGTATGAAGGATATTTAGATAAACTAATAGATAAAGGTTATAAAGTAGCGATAGTTGAACAGTTAGAAGATCCTAAGACTACTAAAGATATGGTTAAACGTGATGTTATCCAAGTGGTTACTAAAGGTACAAGATTAGATTCATCTATTAATGCTAAAGATAATAACTTTATTGCATCCATTTATGATTTAGAGTATTGTTATGTCTTATCATATTCTGATGTATCTACTGGTGAGGTTTATGTTTTATTAGAAAATGGAGATAAGGATTCGCTACTTAGAGAAGTTTTAAGACATAACTTTAGTGAAATAATCGTTAATAATAAAATAGATAGAGAATTTGTTAATATAATTAGAACTGCGTATCACTTGAATGTGACTATCTATGATGAATTATATAGTGGTAGTGAATATAGTTATGTTTATAAAAACTTAAAAGATGTTAGAGAAGAGACTGGTATTAAACATTTGCTTGCCTATCTTACAAATACTAAAAAAGGGGATTTATCTCATTTAGGAGAAGCAAGAATTGAGAATGTTAAAGAACACTTATTAATAGATAATAATACGAAAAGAAATCTTGAACTTACTGAGACTGTTAGATTAAGAGAGAGAACTTATAGCCTATTATGGCTTTTAGATAAGAATAAGACTGCTATGGGTAGTAGACTTTTAAAACAAAATATAGAGAGTCCTTTAACTAATAAAAAAGAAATAGAAAGGCGATATGACTTTGTAGATAAGTTAAGAGTAGAGTTTATCTTAAGAGATGATTTGAAAAATAACTTAAATGAAGTTTATGACTTAGAAAGACTTGCTAGTAGAATTACTTATGGTAATTTAAATGCTAGAGATTTATTACAGCTTAAGAATAGTTTAAGGGTATTACCAGAGATTAAGAGAATACTAAAAGAGTTAAACTATTATAAAGAAATAGAAGACTTTCCAGAAGTATTTAGTTTACTTGATAAAAGTATAGTAGAAGATCCTCCTATTACTTTAAGAGAAGGACATCTTATTAAAGATGGCTATAACGTTGAGTTAGATGAATTAAGAAAAGTATCTAGTGGTTCTAAAGACTTTATCTTAGAACTTGAACAAAAAGAAAAGGAAAGAACTGGTATTAAAAACTTAAAAGTAGGTTTTAATAAAGTCTTTGGTTATTATATAGAAGTTAGTAAGGGACAAGTTAAAGAGTTAAAAGATGAATATGGATATGAGAGAAAACAAACCTTATCTAATTGTGAGAGATTTATTACCCCTTTACTTAAAGAAAAAGAAAATATTATCTTAGGGGCAGAAGAAAAGATTGTTAACTTGGAATATGATTTATTTATGAAGATAAGAGAAACTATTAAAAGATATATTCATCCTTTGCAACAAACAGCAGGTATAATTGCCGAAGTTGATATGTTACAAGCGTTTTCTACTGTTTCTGATATGTATAACTTTGTAAGACCTACTATTACAGATAACCATTCTGTTAAAATAATCGCATCACGTCATCCTGTTATAGAAGAAGTTATGGCGAAAGAAGATAAAAAGTATGTTTCAAATGATATAATCATGGATGAAGATACAAGTATACTTTTAATAACAGGACCTAATATGGCTGGTAAATCTACTTATATGAGACAGTTTGCAATAACAGTTATAATGGCTCAGATTGGTTGCTTTGTCCCTGCTAAGAGTTGTTCCGTGCCTTTATTTGATAAAATCTTTACAAGAATAGGGGCAAGTGATGATTTGGTTAGTGGTGAATCTACATTTATGGTAGAGATGAAAGAAGCTAATCTTGCTTTAGAGAATGCAACTAAAAATAGTTTAATTTTATTTGATGAATTAGGACGTGGAACTGCTACTTATGATGGAATGAGTTTGGCACAAGCAATACTTGAATATATCCATGATAAGATAGGAGCGAAGACAATGTTTTCTACTCATTATCATGAACTAACAAGTCTTTCTAATAGTCTAAAACATTTACAAAATGTTCATGTTTCTGCTGTAGAAGAAGATGGAAAACTTACTTTCTTACATAAGATAAAGCTAGGGGCTGTAGATAAGAGTTATGGACTTAATGTAGCTTCTCTTGCCCACTTACCATCGTCTTTAATTAAACGTGCTGAAGAGATACTTAATGTCTATGAGAGTGAAGGGGTTAAAGAAAGAGAATTTACTCAGACTAGTTTATTTAGTCTTGATGAAGAAGAAGTGAAAGTTGAAGAGAGGGTTAATGAAATAGAAGAGATGGTTAAAGGGTGTGATCCTTTAAATATGACACCTATTAACGCTTTAAACTTTCTGTATGAATTAAAAGAAAAAATAAAGAAAGAAGAGAAGTAGTTATGAAATATGATTTCTTATATATAGACAAGTCAATAGTTTTAGGCTTTTAAAGCTACTTAATTTGACATTCCCATAATTTTTTGTTATAATAAAATCACCTTAGAGGTAGTGAAATAGCCGGCATGTTTGCATTTATGTTAGCGAGAAATACTAGTTCTGAACTATCAAAGCAACAAATTGCAAACTTTAAAGAAGATTTAAGCACCACTATTGAAGATGACATTAAAGCAAAAGGTTATTGCGAATTAAGTACAGACTATGCTCCAGAAGGAACTTTAGCGGAAGTTGCAGAGAGAACTGAAATAAGTAATTCAGTATTTCCATGGAAAACAAATATGGAAGTAACTTTTGACTATGTAAAAGTTTCAGATGGATATGGAAAAAGCTATGAGACAATATACAAAAAAAGATAATTATTAATGGATAATGATATGAACCTCGTTTCTTG
>CALVPN010000066.1 GCA_944351375.1 uncultured Bacilli bacterium
GGATATGATAGAAGAAGATTTAACTTTTATTGGTATTATGGGAATAATTGATCCACCACGTGAAGAAGTCAAACATGCTATTAAGACTTGCCATGAAGCAGGTATTAGAGTAATTATGATTACAGGAGATCATAAATTAACGGCAAGAGCGATTGCTAAAGATCTTGGTATCTATAAAAAAGGTGATTTAGTAGTAGATGGGGAAACTTTAAGTAAAATGAGTGATTTAAAACTTCGAAATACAATTAAAGATATTTCTGTCTTTGCAAGAGTTACACCACAAGATAAACTTAGAATTGTTAATGCCTTAAAGAAAAATAAAGAAATAGTTGCTATGACAGGGGATGGTGTTAATGATGCTCCTGCTTTAAAGAAAGCTGATATTGGTGTTGCCATGGGTATTACTGGTACTGACGTTGCAAAAGATGCCGCTGCTATGATTCTTTTAGATGATAACTTTACAACTATTGAAGCAGCAGTTAAAGAAGGTAGAAGAGTATATCGAAATATTCAAAAAGTAATACAATACTTACTAGCAGGTAATATTGCTGAGGTATTAACTATATTTATATCTATGCTATTTAACCTACCAAGTCCTTTGCTTGCTGTTCATATTTTATTTATTAATCTTGTAACTGATACTCTTCCATCCCTTGCTCTTGGAATAGATCCAGCAAGTCCTAATGTAATGAAACATAAACCAGTTAAAGAGGGTAGTCTATTTGAGAGTGGTCTTGTCTTTAGAATAGGTTTCTATGGAGTATTCCTTGCTATCATTACTTTAGTCGCTTACTTTATCGGCTCAAATGATAGTTATGACATTGGTATGACAATGGCCTTTACAGTTTTATGTTTATCACAGATATTCCATTCTCTAAACCAAAGTTCAAGTATAACATCTCTATTTAGTAAAGACTATCCAAGGAATAAAATGTTATTCCTTTCTATGGTAGGATCTATATTATTCCTTGTAATTGTCTTATTTATAACACCTATAAGAGAATTCTTCTCACTTAGTGTATTAAGTGGAAATGAATGGTTAATAGTTATATTATTATCTTTATCACCAATTCTTATAGTTGAAATACTTAAAGCGATAAAAAGAAGATTAGGAATGGATAGTTAGTTTATAAGATATATTAAAGATTAAAATATGTTTAGAACAATAAGAAAATTATAAAAATATTTTTGAAAAACGTCTTGAAATATAGATGTTTTTTGTTAACTTTTATGCACAATTCTATATTTTTTTGTGCATAAAAGTTAATTTTTATTTACCTTAATAGGATATAATGATATAATAATGCTGTAGGTGGGATATTATGAGAAAGAAAGAAGAACTTTTAAATATTGTAAATAGAAATGGTGGTTATATTACAACGAGGGATTTAACTAAATATAATATAAATAGACGATTTTTAGCGCTATTAGTAAAAGAAGAGAAACTTATTAGAGTATCAAGAGGATATTATACTTTGCCAAATACTTTTTCAGATGATTTCTATATCATTCTTTCAAAATGTAAGAAAGCTGTTTTTTCGGATGCTACCGCTCTTTATCTTCATAATCTTTCTGATAGAACTCCTTTAATTTATGATGTTACTTTACCTTATGGATATGGTAATTGTTATAAAGATATGCCTAATGTTTGTCTTCATTATGTAAAAAATGCGAATATCAATTTAGGTATGATAGAAATAGAATCTCCTTTTGGAATGAAAATAAAAACATATGATATTGAAAGAACTATTTGTGATATTATTAAAAATAAAAATAAAATGGATATTGAAATTTTTGTTAAAGCATTAAAAGAATATTCAAGATTAAAAAATAAAGATATAAATAAATTAATGAAATATGCAAAAAAATTAAATGTAGAAAAGAAAGTAAGAGAATATATGGAGGTGTTGTTATAATTAATCAAGACAAATTAAAAAGTTTAGTTTCTAAAAAGGCACTAGGAAATACATATAAATCACAAATTTATTTTCAATTATTTTATTTTGAAAGACTATTAGAAAGAATTTCTAAAAGTAAATATAAAAATTATATTATCTTAAAAGGTGGATTAGTTTTAACATCAATTATTGGTAATGATGATAGAACTACTAAAGATATGGATGCAACGGTAAAAGGTATTCCTCTTTCAGAGAATACAATTAAAGAGACATTTAAGGAAATATTTAATATTGATTTGGATGATGGTGTTACTTTTGAACTTATTAGTATTAAAGATATTAGGTTAGAAGATAAGTATGGTGGTTTTAGATTAAATATTTTATCAAAATTAGGCAATAATAAAACCTATATTACAGTTGAACTAACAACTGGTGATGAAATAACTCCTAGAGAGATAAAATTTAGTTATAATTCGATTTTTGAAGATAAAAAAATACCAATTATGGCATATAACATTGAAACAATATTAGCTGAAAAATTTCATTCTATTATTTCAAGAGGTATTTTAAATACTCGTTTAAAAGACTTTTACGATGTTTATATGTTATTTAATTTTAAAGAAGATATTATAAATAAAAAAATGTTGGTAAAAGCGTTAGAAAATACATTTAAAAAGAGAAATACTTTAATAGATATAGATGAATTTGTTAATCTTATAAACGATTTATATAATAATGATTCTCTTAAAAAACTATGGAGTGAATATCAAAATAAAAATACATATGCTAAAGGTATAAGTTTTGAAGATACAATAGATTCTGTTAAAATAATAGTTAATATACTAGAAGAAACATTAATTACTGTTTAAAGAGTTTTGATAAAAATGAGCTTCAATAATAAATAATATTTTAAAACATAAACTTACTACTGGAAAGGTAGTGAGTTTTATGTTTACAAGAGGAATAGATAAGAGAATGAAAATTATTCTTTTAATATTTAGTAGTATTTTATTAGTAATAGTCTTAAGAGTATTTTATGTACAAATAGTAGATTATAAAAAACTATCAACTCTTGCTAGTGACTTATGGAGTAGGAATTTACCTATTGAAGCATCACGTGGTAGGATACTTGATAGAAATGGAGTAGTTCTTGCTGATAATATTACAACTACCTCTTTAGTTTTAATACCTAATCAGATTAAGAATAAAAAAGAAGTTACGACAAAACTTGCAGAGATTTTAGGAGTAAGTTTTGATGAGATGAAAGAACATGTTTATAAAGAAACATCTATTGAAAGGGTTCATCCAGAAGGAAGAAGATTATCTTATGAGGTAGCAGATAAAATAGAAGCCTTAAACTTTGATGGAGTTTATTTAGTTAAAGAGTCTAAAAGATATTATCCATATGAAGAAATGTTATCACACGTTTTAGGTTATGTTGGAATAGATAATCAGGGGTTATCAGGTATAGAGTTACAGTATGATGATTATTTAATGGGTGAGAATGGAGCGATTAAATATTTTAGTGATGCTAAGGGAAATAAACTAGAACTAACTGATTTATATATAGAACCTCAAGATGGTATGGATTTACAACTTACTATTGATATAAATATTCAGAAGTCAGTTGAAAGAGAACTTGATAATGTTGTCGATATGTTTAATCCAGATATGGCTCTTGCTGTTGTTATGGATCCAAAAACAGGAGAGATACTGGCAATGAGTTCTAGACCTAATTTTGATCCTAATAATTACGGGAATTATTCTCAAGAAGAATTATCTCGTAATCTTCCTATATGGGCTAGTTATGAACCTGGTTCTACGCAAAAGATAGTTACAACGGCTGCGGCAGTAGAAGAAGGGGTAGTAGATTTATTTAAAGATGAGTTTACTGATACTGGTTCTGTACAAGTAGATACTGCAAGGATTAAATGTTGGAAGGCAGGAGGACATGGCCATCAAACTTTCCTTCAAGTTTTACAAAACAGTTGTAATCCAGGCTTCGTTAAAATGGGGCAGTTACTAGGTAAAGAAAGATTATTTCATTATTTAGATTTATTTGGTTTTGGCTCTAAGACAGGAATAGATTTAAATGGAGAAGGAGAAGGAATTATCTTTCCTCTTGAAAATGTTGGAAATATAGAACTTGCTACCACTGCCTTTGGTCAGGGTATTAGCGTTACACCTATTCAACAAGTTGTCTAATAAATGATACCCTTACTATTACTAGAGGAATAAATAGTAAATACACTAAAAAATACGATGTGGAGTAT
>CALVPN010000067.1 GCA_944351375.1 uncultured Bacilli bacterium
TCGGCCTTACGTTGCAAGCAACGGGGAATTGAACCCTAGACTAATAACCATACACTGTATGCTTATTAGTTATTAAAAATATCTTACTTTTACATAACTATCCTTATGGAGTAACTTCTAAGAAGAATAAAGGAACAACATTTTATTTCAAAATAAAGAAAGATTCTTAGTCTTTCTTTTTTAGTATTCTAATATATTTATCACCATACTTCTTAGTCTTAACTTCTTCATAATAATCACTAAACTCTAATTTTTCTAAGTCATCACTTTCTAAAACTATTATTCCCTTTAAGAGATTTAACTCACTTATTTTCTTTAAGGACTTGCTTAGATAATCAGTCTTATAAGGAGGATCTAAGAAAATAATATCAAACTTTTTAGGATAAAGTTTATCTAATGCTTTTAAATAGTCCATATTTAGTATTGTTGCATTAATATTAGATTCTAGCATATTTAAATTACTTTTTATAGTTTTACAAGCCATATATTCTTTATCTACAAATATTACTTCCCTTGCTCCCATACTTAAAGCTTCTATTCCAAGATTACCACTTCCTGCGAATAGATCTAAACAAACACTATTATCTAGATAATTATTAATAGTAGCGAATAAAGATTCTTTAACTCTATCCATTGTAGGTCTTGTTCCTTTTAGGGTATAACCTTTTAAGACTCTACCTTTGTATTTACCACTAATTATTCTCATTTATATCACTGCTTTCTTTAAATATCTTATTTAATTTCATTATTAAGAGATTAGTTTCATTTTCTAATCTTTTATATCTTGCAAATTTCTCATTATTATAGATTTCTTTTTTGATAGTTTCATCCCCTGTTTCTTTATATTTATTAATCAATTCAATTAAATTCTTATCATTATATACGTCTTTTAAAGATTCTTTTATATCAAAACTTAACTTAGAATTCTTTATATCAGAAAGTAATTCTTGATATATTAAATTATAATCCATATTCTTCCCTCTTTCTTTATTAATATATCACATTTTACTTGGCATTTTCTACAATAAAATATATAATAAAGTTACTTGGGGGAATAGAGTATGAAAGGTTTAGGAGATAGAGATAATCATAACATATTGATAAAAAAAAGTTCATATACTAGAGGTTTTACTGAAGATGAACTTAATTTATTAAATGACTTGTTGATATTCAATTATAAATATGAAGAAGCCTTTTTTAATAATAAAATAGATGAAGATGTTTTAGAGATTATTGATAGTGTTATAGAAGAGAAATTAAAAAGTATTAGTCCAGATTTAGCTTTTAAATTTCTTAATAGAATTTGGACTTTATATAGTGAAGGAAAAACTACTCTTGATGCAAAGATAATAAATGGTGTTGACTTTGATTTGTCAGTTAATAGATTATCAATACAACTTCTTGATAGAGCGACTGATGATGGAAAAACTTTTTTTAATAATTATAAAACTAGAAATGGTGGATTAAGGGATTACTTAAATTTTAATTTTTATAACAGAATTTATAATATAGGTAGTAAAGCTAATAAAATGTTAATACTTGACCATGTTGAACTTTTTCTAGCTTTATTAAATTAATCTACAGAAATAGAACAAGATTTAATAGATGAGATAACTAGTATATATTTATTTTTATATAAAGATATTTATAATGAAGTTTTAAAGAATAACTTAACTAAAAATAGTGCTGTTATTTTATCGCAAAGATTTAATGGTTATGAAAGATATATAATAAATTATCATACAGATATTAGAGAAGAAAATATTGCTATTCAATTTGCTTTTGAAGCTATGTCTATGTTAAGTTATAAAGATAAAGATTTAACAGAAGAAGATAGAGAGTATTTAAAAATAGGTAAAATATATTTAGATAGTCTTCTTATGCTATTGAAAGATTTTGAAAAAGATAAAGTATTAAGTTATTATCAAGAAAATGAAAAAAATGTAGATACAAAAGAATGTACTAAAGCTTTATCTTATGTAAAGAAAAGTATTGAAGAAAGAGATAAGAAAACAAAAAGAAATAGTTAAAACTATCTCATTACCTCTAGAAAAGACTGTATCATCTTCATAGTATTAGAAATATTTTCTATTTTATCTACTGATCTTAAACGATATTTTTCTTTCATTTCTTCTTCTAGGTGTTTTAGAAATATAGGACTTCTATTAAGATATTTATACCAATATGAATTTTCTCTTAAATATCTATAAAGATTAGGGTTACTTTTAATCTTTAATCTTGTTTCTACTTGCATTAATCCTCATAGTATTTATTAATAGGTCGTTCTTCATAATCTGGTATATATTCATCATTATTTTTAGGGACTATTTCACTAATTAAATTTACGGCTTTTTGTAAACCATTAACACTTCTTTGAACAGTATCTAAATCAATATTTCTAAATAAATTGGTTATCTCTTTAAATGAGGAAGAAGATGTTTCTTTTACCTCATTTTTTTGTGTTAAAACTTCATCAAAGACATTACTATCTTCTCCATACATATCATAGGCTTCATATAATTTTTGAAAAGTGGTCCTATTATTAAATACAGCTTGGGCAAGCTCTGGTCTTTTTTTAATAAATGCTTTAAAATTCTCTTTAGACATAAACATCACCTATTAAATAATATGTAGAAAAACAGAAAAAAGACGACTTATTTCAAAAAGTCATCTATAGTCATTAATCTTTTATCTATATCTTCAAGTGATATTTGGTCTTTTTTGGGAGTAGTACCTTCTATAGTAGGCTTCTCTAATGTCTTATAAAGAAAAGCATTAGTTAGTCCTTTTTTATTGATGGTACTACCTGTTGAATATCTATCGGCAATAGGTAATTCTGTTGGTTTAATTAATGTAATTTCACCATTTTTAATACCTATATGGTCTTTATTAGTAGGTATTAATACTTTAATAACATGATATGGATTAGTTTTAACATCTCTTATAGTCATTAGTCCACGTCTAGCCCTACTACTCTTTTCAAAGTCTTTTAACTTAACTCTTTTACCTGTACCTTTATCTGTAAGGATAGCAAGATAATCACTAACCTCTTCATTAAAGTTTATAGTACTAACAACAGTATCATCTTTTAAGTTAATCGCTTTAACTCCACTAGCTTTTATACCAACAATAGGTACTTCATCTTTAGCAAACCAAAGTCCATAACCTAAAGATGTAGCGATAAAGATATCAGGATTAGTATCAAGCATTACATCGACTACTCTATCATCATCTTTTAGTTTAATACAACTACTAGGTTTAGAGGTTCTAGTTATCTTAAAGTCAGAAAGACTTGTTCTTTTAATCATACCATTTGCTGTAGATACAATTACATTAATATCTTTCTTAAAGTCTTTAACAAGTAGACTAGATACTACTTCTTCTCCTTCTCCTAAAGGTACTAAATTACTAACGTGTTTACCAAGTTCTTTCCATTTTAAATCATAGATAGTATGAACTGGTATAGATAAGAAGTTACCTAAGTTAGTAAAGACTAGCAGTGTATCTAAAGTAGATGCCTCATATAGTCCTACTAAATAATCATTTTCTTTTAGAGTTGTTTCTTCATCTTTACTGGCACTATAACTCTTTAGACTAGTTCTTTTAATATAACCGTCTTTACTTAATGTAACAATAACATCTTCTTTAGGTATCATTACAGTAGTATCTATTTTTATTTCAGTTATCTCTTCTTTAATTTCTGTAAGTCTAGGTAGAGCATATTCATTTCTTACTTTACGTAGTTCATCTTTCATAACCTTTTTAAGAATTTCTTCATTACCTAAAATAGCATTAAGTCCTTCTATTATTTT
>CALVPN010000068.1 GCA_944351375.1 uncultured Bacilli bacterium
ACTTCTTGACCAACACTAACATAACGTTCTGCAAGATGGGCATACATTGTATAGTAACCGTTGTTATGATTAATAACAATATATTCACCATTATCATATTTATAACTTGAAGCGACTACAATACCATTATTAGAAGCATAAATTGGTGAACCGAAACCTGCTCCTGCAATATCCATACCATCATGTAGAGTTCCCCAACGATATCCATAAGAACTACTTACATAATATGGAGTTCTAGTTGGCCATAACCAGTATCCTTCTACTTTACTATTACTACTAAGGCCACTGTTTACACCGCCACTTCCACCTCTTTGTTTAGTTCCTTTTACTATTATTCTTTTTATTGGTTCTTTTAATACCCTAGTTGCACTATTATCAATAACAGCACTTTCTACTTGACCATTAACTTTTTGAACTTTTGATGTTACTAGTTGAGAACCTACTACACCTTCTTGGATAGTTTCTTCATAATTAGAATACTTTGTATTATCATATCTTGTTTCTGTTTCATAAGGTATATCTTGAGCCCGTACTTGATGGTCTATTTCTACTAATCTAAATTGTGGTTTAATGATACTTATAGTAACATTTTGTCCTTCATATAAAAGGTTATTAGCATCAGTAAACTCAGGATTTGCAATTAAAAATTCTTCATTAGATAATTTATTATTGAAAGCGACATCACTAATTGTGTCTCCTGATTGTACAGTATATTTTTGTTGTTCATCAAGAGTTCCAAATAATAGATATTTACTTAAATCATCAACATTTTCATAGATAGTTTCATCTGATGGAATATTTGTCTCTTTAACTGTTACTTTATTTTCTATATAAATATTTTCAATAACTGTACCTGTATCGCCACTTTCTATTTCTTTTTGGTTGTTATTAAGATATTTATCATAACTATCACTATCTACAAATGATCTTATTGTTTTATCCATTGCTTCTTCAAAGACTTCTTTATCAAGGACATAAATAGTTTGGTCTTTCCCTTCTACTTTTTCTCCTACTTCATTAGTAGTATCAATACCTTCGATAGTGATCTCATATCCTTTGATGGTAAATGGCTCTATATCTTTAATCTTGTTATATATTTCTTTAGTTGTAGAAATATCTTCATTATAAGTTATATCTTTTACTACTTCTAGATCCTCAGGTGCATATACTTTATCGGCATTATATTTATCTTTTAAGGTTTGTTGTTCTTTATCTATATATTCATCTAGAGCATCTTTATCACTAATTAATCCCACTGATTTACCTGCTAAATAGACTCTGTAAACATTTTTAGGAGTTAATGTTTCTTCTTTTGGAACTATAAACATTATAATTAAACTTACCATTAAGGCAATTACTATAGTAATTATAGTTTTTATATTCATCTTATTCCTCCTCTATTTCGTTTTTACTCATATTTAAGAATGTTGAAGTATCTTTTTTAAATAGTAGTTGTATTGTCGCTTGTGGTCCGCTACGATGCTTAGCGATGATAAATTCACTAATACTAGTTGCATCATTTTTAGCTTCTTTATTGTAGTAATCATCACGATAAAGGAATCCAACAAGGTCAGCATCTTGCTCTATTGAACCTGATTCTCTTAAGTCTGATAACATTGGTCTTTTATCTTCTCTTCCTTCAACACTACGAGATAATTGGGCTAAGGCAATTACAGGAATATGTAATTCCATCGCTAGGGTTTTTAGACTACGAGAAATATCTGCTACTTCTTGTTGACGGTTAGCACCATAGTTTTTACCACCTGATATTAATTGTAGGTAGTCGATTATTACTAGGTCTAGGCCATCTGAAGATGATGATAAACGGCGACATTTAGCACGGATTTCTCCTATTGTTATACCGGGTGTATCATCTATATAAAGTTTGGCATTACTTAACTGACTAGCTGCTTGGTCAAATCTTTTCCAATCATTATTTAACATTTTACCTGTTCTAAGTTTATAACCTTCTATTTGACCTAGAGATGAAATAATACGGTTTGCTAATTGCTCAGCACCCATTTCAAGGTTGAATACGGCTACTGTTTTATCAGTATGAGTTGTAACATAGGTTGCAAGGTTTAAAGCGAAAGCAGTTTTACCCATACCAGGACGAGCAGCAAGGATTATAAGCTCATTTTCATGAAGTCCTGCTGTTACTTTATCAATATCATACCACCCTGTAGGAATACCTGTTATTTCTCCTTTAGTTTCTGCTAGTTTTTGTAAGTCTTCTTCTGTTTTTTCTAGAACTTTTTGGATTGACTTAAACTCACTAGCTTTTCTATTTTTGGCAATTGTTAGTATTTTACGTTCGGCATCGTCTAATATGTCACCAATACTTTCTTCACTGTTATAACCTGTTGATGCTATAGATTCTGCTGTTTCTATTAATCTTCTAAGAAGTGATGTATTCTCCACTTCTTTTATATAGTATTCTACATTACTTGCCGTTGGAACAAAGGTTGTTATTTCTGTTAAGTAAGTAACTCCTCCTACATCATTTAAGTAGTTTAATTTAGTTAAAATAGTAGTTAGAGTAGTTAAATCTACTGGAGTTTTTTCTTCTACTAATTTTTTTAATGCTGTAAATATTTTAGCATTTCTAGCATCATAGAAGTCTGTTTCATCTAAAGTTTCAATTGCCATTAATAGGGCATTATTTGATAAGAAACATGCACCTAAGACACTTTTTTCTGCTTCTAAATTTTGTGGGGCTTGTTTTAAAGCCATTATCATCACCTACTTAACTAAATGTATTTTTACTTTGGCAGTTATATTTTTATATAGTTCTACTTCAATATTATGAAAACCTAAAGATGAAGGAGAACTTGTTAGTTTAATCATACTCTTATCAAAGTCAAATCCTTTTTCTTTTAGTGCTTCTTTTATTTGTTTAACACTAATACTTCCAAAGACTTTATCATTATCTCCTGTTTTAACTTTAAAAGTTAAGGTTACTTTTTCTAGTTTTTCTTTTATACTTAAAGCTTCTTTTTTAGCTTTCTCTTCTTCTTTAGCTTTAGCTTTATTCTCATCTTCTAATTTTTCTAGGGAACTTTTAGTAGATTTAATAGCATAGCCTTTTTTTATTAAGAAGTTTTCAGCATAGCCATCTTTTACTTGTTTTATCTCACCATTTTTACCTTGGCCTTTTAAATCTTTTATAAAGATTACTTCCATTCTATTCCTCCTCTTTTTTTAAGATTTGTTTTAGTTTAATCTCTACTTTACTAATAGTACTATCACTAATTCTAGTAGCACCTACTGTTTTATTGCCTCCTCCACCTAATGGGGTAAGTATTTTAGAAATATCATAGTTACCTAGACTTCTACCACTAATAGAAATTGTTTTAGATGTAGTTTTAGCGATAACAAATGATGCTTCTATATCATTGAAGAATAGAAGGGTATCGGCAATTTTAGCGATATCTTCTCTTCTATATATCATATAAGGACTACCTTTAGCGATAGCGATTCTATTATTTATAATATCGACATTAGTTATTACTTTTTGTCTTTCTATATACTCTTTTAAATCTTGTTTTAAAAGATACTGAACTTTCTTAGTACTTGCTCCCATACTTGCTAGATAGTATGCGGCATAGTATGTTTCAGAGTTTGTCTTTAAAGTAAAGTTATTAGTATCTAGGACTATTCCTGATAATAAAAGAGTTGCATAATAAGGGTCTAGTTCCATTTTATAAGTCTCTATTAAATTAGTAATCATCTCACAAGTACTAGATATATCATTATCTATTATTCTAAGA
>CALVPN010000069.1 GCA_944351375.1 uncultured Bacilli bacterium
AGGATCAGCATGATAATCCCCTACAATAGGTATTTCTTTATTAACAATAGGAAGAATTACTGTTTTACCAATTAAATGTTTATATCTATCATCAGAGGGGTTAACAGCAACTGCAGTATCACCAAATAAAGTCTCTGGACGAGTTGTCGCTACATCTAAATATTCATCTGTTCCTTTAATAAAGTACTTAATATGATAAAATGCTCCCTTATCTTCTTTATAAATAACCTCTTCATTAGATAAAGCAGTCATTTGTACTGGATCCCAGTTAATAATTCTCTCTCCTCGATAGATTAAGCCTTTCTCATATAATTTAACAAATACATATCTAACCGCTTTACTAAGTCCTTCATCTAAAGTAAATCTTTCCTTAGTATAATCAAGACTAAGTCCTAGTTTAGCCCATTGTTCATGAATAGTAGTAGCATATTCATCTTTCCAACTCCAAGCTTGTTCTAACCATTCATCACGAGATATACCACGAGGATTAATTCCCATTTCTCTTAATCTTTTATCAACTTTTGCTTGTGTTGCAATACCGGCATGATCCATTCCTGGAAGCCATAAAGCATCATAGCCGTTCATTCTCTTATATCTAATAATAATATCTTGAAGAGTTGTATCCCAAGCATGACCTAAATGTAGTTTACCAGTAACATTAGGTGGTGGGATAACTATACAAAAAGGTTCTCTACTCTTATCTTTATCACCTTTAAAATAACCATTATTTACCCAATTATTATACTTATCTTTTTCAACTTCTTTATGATTATATTTCTTATCTAACATAATCTATCTCCTTTCTAAAATAAAAAATAACTATAACTTAAGGGCGTTAAGTAACTTACGCTGTACCACCTTAATTTATAGTTATTATAACTAACTCATTATTGATAACGGACTCATACCGTGGTAACTTACTATTAGTTCAGAAACCCTGCTCTATCCACTACCTTCCATATATCATATTGTTAATTTCCACCAAACATTAACTCTCTATTAATACTTTATATGTACTCCTTGAATATCAATCGCATTTAAGTGTATTATAAGCTATTTTTTTATATTTTACAACTACTTAATTTTATCATGAATAAAAAAATCCCTAACATCACTTAATTCTCCAATATAAATACTTTCCCCCTCTTTCATAAAATATATTTTTCCTAAATGTTTAAATTTCATATTTAATTACCATATTTATAATAATATAATAAAAAAATTTTCAACTTTTTTGCTTAAACAATGAAACCTAAATAATAATTTACTAACATTTTAATATTATGATAATCTAAAGATAAGGAGAAATAATCTATATGAATAAGAAAGAAACTATTAATATTAAAATAAAAAAAGAAATAAAAACAGCAACTAATAAATTGTTACTGAAAAATTTAAGTTTTAAAGAATGGAATCAAGAACAACAACACTTTGGAACCATTTTATATCTTAAGATTTTAACAATCCAAGAAATTTATGATTTTTCTTGTTGTTTAATTTATAGTAAAGTTAATTGTAGTACTATAAAAGAAAAAGATGAACTTATTAATAAAAAAGAAGCGATTAAAAGATTCATGAACGGAATATCTAATCCTGATTATATTAAAGCTTATATTGAAGGCAACAAAAATGCGGGAGATTTATATAAAGAAGAAATATCCCAAAAAGAACCATCAAATAACTTTAATGAAAATAAAAACGACAAAACAAAATAATACCAGTAATTAGAATAATATTAAAAACAAAAGTAGTAAATAATAATTAAAATAACCAAAGTAATTATAAAGACTTTGGTCTTTCTTTTTCATTATCCAAATAATTAGTATATTCATCTACTATATTTATTCCACATTTTGATTCTAGTAATGCTATATCAACATCATCTAAATTACCATATTTATCTTCTATTAAAGAAAACATTTTATCTTTAATTAAGTTTTTCTTATCCATATCTACTTGCCAATTATTTACCTCTTCTACTCTAATAAGAGAATAAGCAAGTTGTATAAGTTTTATCTCATCTTTAAATACTTCATATCTAGAACTTTTTCTCATATCAGACTCTAATCTATCTAACACTTGAAATATATCTGTTATATGATTATTCTCTTTATAATTTACAGAAGATACTCCTCTATTTATATCTCTTCTATAAAAATAGTTAATACTTGGAACAGATACAACTTTAGATGCTTCCATATATTTAGTATAACTAAAAGGAATATCTTCGAATAAAGAATCTTCTACAAAATAAAAGTCTTTTAAAGTATCTCTTCTAAAAATCTTATTACAAACAGCAGGACTTTCAGAAATAACTGCATTCTTATCAAGCATAGGATTAATTATCTTCTCTTTTCCTCTTGCTAGAAACTCCAAATCTCTATTTGCATAACTATCATCTTTTACAAACATTATCTCAGTAGTAACAACTTCTGGATAGTTATTGTTAAGTACAGCCTTATACATATCTTCATACATAGTATTTCTAATATAATCATCACTATCAACAAAACCAATATATTCTCCAGTTGCAAGACTTAACCCTCTATTTCTTGATGCACCTTGTCCTATATTCTTTTCATTATGGTAAACCTTTATATTAGGATACTTCTTAGCATAATCTAACAAAATATTTAAACTATTATCAGTAGAGTTATCATCTATTAAAATTATTTCTATATCATCAAGAGTTTGATTAATAAGACTAAGAAGACAAGTAGAAACATATTCTTCTTCATTATAAACAGGAACTATTATACTTACTTTAGGCATTTTAACCTCCTTTACATTTATTTATATATAATACATCTAAAATTAAATTATATAAAGTAATTTATCTAAAACTATGCTATGATTATACTAGGTGAAGGTTTATGATACGGTTTGTTAATGTTAATAAAGAATATCGTAGTAAAAAAGGACAGGTTACTAAAGCCTTAAATGATATTAATATTAATTTAGGTAATAAAGGATTAGTATTTATTATTGGTAAAAGTGGTAGTGGTAAGAGTACCCTATTAAATATTTTAGGAGGACTAGATAGTAAAACTAGTGGTCATATTTATATTGATAATAAAAATATAGATAGTTTTAAAGAGAAAGATTATGATAGTTATAGAAATACTTATATTGGTTTTATCTTTCAAGACTTTAATTTATTAGAAGAATATAATGTCTTTGATAATGTTATGTTATCTGCCAAACTATTAAGAAAGAAAGTTAACAAAGAAGAAATACTTAATCTTTTAGAACGTCTTGATCTTAAAGGATTAGAATATAGAAATATTAATGAGTTATCTGGAGGTCAAAAACAAAGAGTTGGTATTGCAAGAGCACTAATAAAAAATCCTAAAGTAATACTAGCAGATGAACCTACTGGTAACTTAGATAGTCATTCTAGTTTAGAAACTTTTAAGTTATTAAAGGAGATCAGTAAAGAAAAATTAGTAGTTGTTGTATCTCATGACTTAGAGAATGCTAATACCTATGCTGATAAAATATTAGAACTACAAGATGGTAATGCTATTAGAAACGATTTAACTACTGAAGAAAAAGATGATAATACTTTCTCTTTAACTAAATCAAGACTCCCTTTTAAAGAGTGTTTACACTTTGC
>CALVPN010000070.1 GCA_944351375.1 uncultured Bacilli bacterium
CATATAAACAGCTCTACTTTATTATATTAATTAGTTATATTATTTTTCCTTAATTTCTTTAGATTCTAATTTTTCTAATACATCACTCACTACATCTATAGCTTTTAATCTTAATTCTTCTGCTGCTTTTTCTAAAACAGGTGTTCCTTTAGCAACTGCAAGATTAACTAAATCTTGGCATTTTTTCTTTATTTCTTCACCTTTTTTCTTAGCTATTTTTAAAGCTTTCTCTTTATCTAAATCTTCAAGTTCAGCTTTAATGTCCTCTACTTTTTCTTCAAACATGTTTTTAATATCTTCAGCATCAACTGATTTTATTTTAGCAACTACGTTATCTAGTTTTTCTTTTAAATCCTTTCTTGTTTCACTACCTTTTTTAGGTGCAAATAAAATACCTAATCCTGCTCCAAGCGCAGCTCCTGCTATAAATTTACCAATACCACTGTTTTTTTTCATATTACTCATCAATATCTCCCTTTCCTTTCTTCTTAAAAATATTTGTTATGAAACTTACAACACTACTAACAACTGTATCAGTAACTATAGTTAATTTATCACTAACTGTACCTGCAAATGAGAAAACACTATCAATATTATCTAATTTTCTCTTGGTATCCTCTAGAATAGCATCTACTTTAGTTAAAGTATCTAAAGTTTTTAATGCTAAAATAATTAAAATAATTACTAATACTATTAATAGACTATCCAAAATTACCCCTAAAAATTCCACAATTATTCTCCTTTCTTTTCATCATACATTGAATCTATCAAATCAAATAAGTTGTCTTCAATGCTAGTATCCTCTTTTTGATAGTCATCTTCTTTAAAATCTTTTAAATCTGTTCTTCGTCCAGTTGCTTTTTCATGAGATGCATCCTTATAATCAATGTTATATTCTAGTCCTAAATCACTATAATATTCTTCAGCGTCTCCCATAGTTACTCTGGCAACAGATGGTGTATTTTCAGCACTGATATCTAACAAGCTTTCTTCTTCTGTTATCTCAAAGTCATCCAACTCATCAGTTTCTATAGCTTCTTCATCATGTTTTTTGTTAGAAGTTAACTCTTCTTCAAAGATATCATCATTATTACCATAAGCTTTTTCTCTTACGCTGTCGACATCAATATTTTTTGATTTATAACTACTTGTTATTCTAATCTCTTTCTTTGTCACAATATCGTCTTTTTTGTAATTTTGATCTAAAACTCCATAAATTGGGGAAATTATTGGAGAAGGATGAAACTCTTTTTTCTCTTTTTGTTTCTCATAACCACCATATTCATGAATCTTTATTTCATTTTCTAAGTTAGAACCATATATTTTTTTATCTTCTTTTTTCTTTTCACCTTGATATAGAGGCTTTTTTTCTTTTATTTCTCTTTTAGGTTCTCTATTTTTTTCCTCCATTTTAGATTCTACTTTAGGAGTTTTTTCTTCTTTTTTTTCTTGTTCTAAATTTATAAAATCATCATCTAATATAGCTTTAAATTTGAAGTCTCTATTAGGTGATTCTTTCTTTTCTTCTTCAACAATTAAATCTTCTTTAACTGGTGCTTTTTTAGGTTTGTCATCTATTATTATTTTTTTAGCGATTGGTTTTTCTTTTTTCTTTACTTCTTGCTTTTCTTCAACTTCTACATATTCTTCTTCAAAAAGAGCATTTTTTAGTTTATCTAATAGTTTCATTTGTTAAACTCCACCTTTCCCTATTCTTAGTTTTCCTCAATCTCGATTTTATCTTCTTCCTTATTGTCACCATAACCTTCGTAAATACCATATTTCTCCTCATATTCTAGATATGTATCTTTAGTAGCAGTACTTCCTTTTGGCTTCATGACATCATAAGTATCTTCTTTATAGTTTAAAACTTTGTTACCAACGATTGTTTCTAAGATAGTTCTATTAAACTTTAATGATGATAAAACACTACTCATATTTATGATAGCACTATTTAATTCTTTTTCTTTAACAAAAGCTTCTATTTTACCATAATTGTACATGTACTCAATAAAATAATAATTGCTATCTTTAACTTTTGTTATTTCTAAATATCCTTCTTTATTATTATAATTTAGTTTTTTTGAAAAGTAAGCATTTTTATTTGTATTATAGTCTAGTTTTTCCTTATTGTAATAACTAACAATGTCAATATATAGATAGTAGGTATTATTATATTCATCTAGAAAACTAGCATTATAATCGTTTTTCATGACTAGTCTTAACCCTCTTGGAACATAGTACTTGTAGCCATCAAATACAGTGTTAGCAAGATTAGTTTTTGAAGATAACATTGTATTAGTTATTTCATCAAGACTTGCATTACTCAAATTTGTACAGCCTGTTAAAGCTAATATTGATAATGTTAATATTAATAATTTCTTTTTCAATATGCAACACCTACTCTTATATCATTATACCAAATATCTATTTACTTTGTCACTTTTTTTCTGCA
The DNA here is from genome assembly GCA_944351375.1 of uncultured Bacilli bacterium. Classification (GTDB taxonomy): domain Bacteria; phylum Bacillota_I; class Bacilli_A; order RF39; family UBA660; genus Onthousia. The sequence goes on from CALVPN010000070.1 coordinate 2,456, forward strand.
AAAAGATGATAGATGTTTTTCCCTTCCGTTTTAAAACGCATCTCATATTCACTCATGATTATATCTTTATGGGTTTGATGATAGTCAAAAGATATATCGCTCAAATGATAATTATCACTACTTAAAGTCTCAAGTGAATAGATAAATAGGGATTCATTATCTGTTTTCATTTCTATTCTTTTAACATTTTTAAATAGTAACTCATATTTTTTTAGAAAAATAGGACTTGTCAAACGACGATGATACCATCTTTTTTTAGGCCAAGGATCTGAAAAGTTAAGATAAATTAAATCTATCTCTTTAGAAAATATTTTATCTATATCTAAAGCATTCATTCTAATTAGTTTTAGATTTGGTAATCCTTCATCTATCTTTTTAATCGCTTTTGCTATTACACTATCAAATCTTTCTATTCCTATATAGTTAATATTAGGATTATTAATAGCATTTTCTAATATGAATTTACCTTTCCCCATACCTATTTCAATATAGATAGGATTATTATTATCAAATAAAGTAGACCACTTTCCTTTATAACTTTCTGGATTTTTTATTAGGTATGGACAATTATCTAATATATCTTCTTTATTCTTTACATTTCTAAGTCGCATAATACTTCCTCCTGTTTATATTTAACAGTTTATCATAAAAGTGTAATGTTTGGAATATAATATCTTGAAAGTGAGGTTAAATTTATGAATCAAGGTATGCCTATGTGGCCAAATAATCCTAATATGAACCCTAATATGGGAGGATGGCAAAATTTTAATAGTATTAACCAAAGACTTAATAGTTTAGAAAATCAAGTAAACAGACTTGAAAGACAAATGAGAAGACTTGAAAATAGAGTTAATAGAATCGAATCTGCTATGATTAGTCCAAGAAACTATGACAGTCAATC
>CALVPN010000071.1 GCA_944351375.1 uncultured Bacilli bacterium
GTACTATATAAAATATATGTTCGCCAATACATAAATTCGATTTTTATTTAAAAAACGCACTTTCCTTATAGATAAAAGAACAGAATAATTTTATTCTATTCTTATTTTCTACAAAACAGTCTAACACCGACATTTTTTAATCTTTATAACAACTTTATACCACTTTACTAACTTAATATATAACAATTACTTTCATCTATAAATTTTAGTAGAAAGACTAATTTCCAATGCTTCGAAATAATCATTCACTGTATCAAAAGAAGTAATATCATAACTTTCATAATCTCTAATACAATCAATAATGCTAGATTCCAAATTATCAACATCTATTTCTTCACTAAGACTAGTTAAACTTGATTTTTGTAAATCTGTTACTTTAGATATATCAGGACTTGCTATTTGAATTGCCTTGAGATTAACCAAATCATTAGTAACATAACTAGTATCAAGTATAGCAATTATGTCTGTAGAAAATACTATTTTATCTAACGAAGACGTAAAGGTCTCATTATCTTCTAAAGGCATACCATGTAAACTCCACCACTCACTAGGATAAATATCAGAAAGAAATAATACATCTTGACTATATCCTTCATTATTATCTCTTTCTTCTACTGAAATATTTTCATCACTACTAGTCTTTATAGAACCATCAGGCCCTATCAAAGTAATTAAATGCCTCATTAATAACCCACCCTTAATATTTTAAAAGTAACATTCTTACTAACACCATAGTTCAATGCTTCTCTACTTGTTTCAAATAACAAGTCAAAGTCATATAATCTATCAAAACCAATATTACGTCCTGTATCTAAAACAATTCCTATAAAACTACCTGCATTACTATTACTTACTTCTATAACAGTACCAAAAGGGATATCACCATCACCTGCTAGTATTCTAATATTACCATAAGTAGAATCAGGATAATAAATGCTATCTCCAATATAATAACCAGAAGCAGTATAATTACCAATATCTGCACCATATCCACTCATAGTACCTGTAAAAGTAGAACCAACTGCAATAGAAGGAATACATATATCTTCATTTGGTTTACTATCAATAGGCTTATTATCTTCTATTATCTCATCTTTACCTACAACAACCTCTTCTTTAGGTTCCTCTTTTATTTCTTCTTGAACCGCTTCTACAATAGGTTCTTCTTCTACAACCTCTACAGGTGCAACTTCTATAACTTCTTCTTTTTTTATCGCATCACTATTTACATAAGTAATTTTATTATTTACATCTATATCTTTTACATCAGGTGTAGTTGTACTGACAAGTAAACAACACCCCATAAATAAAATTGCATTAATAATATAAATGGTTCTCTTCATAAGTATCACTACTTTCTATATTCAACTTTATCTTAACACATAGACACTTATAAGACAACCATTTGACAAAAAGTTGAGTGTAAACTACTGTTCATAGTAACTCTTAATAACATCATAATCACAGTAAGGAAGATACTTATCATCTATAGCCATATAATCATCTCTTCCCTTACCTGCAATTAACACTATATCTTTATCCACAGCTATATCTAAAGCTTTATATATGGCTTTCTTCCTATCAACAATCCTCTCATAATTAGTTTTATCCGATCCACTCACTAAATCATCTATAATTTTATTAGGATCTTCAAATCTTGGATCATCCATAGTAAAAATAACATAATCTGATTTTTCTAAAACCACTTTACCCATCCCTGGTCTTTTAGATTTTTCTCTTCCCCCAGCACTACCAGTAACTGTAATTATTCTAGTTTCCTTAACCATATCTAAAAAAGTTAATATACTATCTAATGCATCAGTTGTATGAGCATAATCAAGTATTACTGTATATTTAGAGACAAATGGCATTGTCTCCATTCTACCCTCAATTTGGTTTAACTTCTTAATTCTTTCAACTATCTTCTCAAAACCAATGCCTTTACATAAAAGACAAAGTATAGACGCTGCCAAATTATCTACATTAAAACTACCAAGTAATGGAGATATAACTTCATAACTTTTATTATTATATCTAAAATTAATAATAGTTTTATCCCTTTTTAGAATATAGTCTTCTATCTTTAAAGTATCACTATCTTTATACCCATAACTAACGATATTCCCATTCGCTTCCTTCTTAAATTTATCAAAGTACTTATCACTACTATTTAATATAGAATATCCATCATCTTTAACATGTTTAACTAACTGACATTTACAATTGACATAATTTTCTATAGTCTTATGTATATTTAAATGATCTTCCGTTATATTAGTAACAATTCCTACATCATATTTAATCTCATCAAGTCTATGCCTATAATAAGATTCACTAGAAGCTTCCATACAAATAGTATTACATCCTGCATCAATAAACTCTTTAAAATACATATAAAGTCTATCTACATCAGGAGTAGTATTTCTCATACTAAAATGCTTATTTTTAAATTTTCTACCATTAGTACCTATATATGCACAAGTATCTCCTAAAAGTCTATAAACAATCTCTGCAACAGTAGTCTTACCATTAGTACCAGTAACACCTATCATATAAGCATTATCACATGGATAATCATAAAACTTCGCACTTATTTTTCTGAGTTCCAGATTAGTATCGTCTACTCTTATAACAGGAACAGATTTTTCCCCTACATCACGACTAACAACTATAGCACTTGCCCCATTACTAATCGCTTCATCAATAAAATCATGTCTATCTGCAGTAACTCCCATTGTACATACAAATAAGTCTCCATCTTCTACTTCTTTAGAATTTATTTTAATAGATTTAATTAATCTATCATCATTTATATTATATAATTCACTTAGTCTTTTCACTTTACATCAACACCTTCTAGTATAAAATATAAATATATAATAATATTGTTACTTATATTATATATCAACAGCAAGATAATTAAAAGAAAAAGAGTTTAAATCATAAAATTCCAACTCTCTTCATAGCACTTTTATTAACTATATTTAATACTATCATCAACTACTTATTTTAAACTATGTAGTACCTCTAAAGATAAACCCGTAATATCCTTAACTTCTTCAATAGAAAAGTCTTTATTTAATAGTTTTTGTGCTGTCATTAAAATTTGTTCTTCAAAAGATTTTTTATCTTCTTCAAATACTTTTTGTTTTTCCTCAAAAGACTTTTGCCCTTCCTCAAGTGATTTCTTTCCTTCTTCAAGAGATTTCTGCCCTTCTTCAAGAGATTTCTGCCCTTCTTCAAGAGATTTTTTACCCTCTTCAATTTGTTTCATAATCATATCATTCTCTTCTCTTAAAGAATCTATTAGTGCCAAATCATCTTT
>CALVPN010000072.1 GCA_944351375.1 uncultured Bacilli bacterium
AGTCTATGGAGTATTGCTAATAAATTTGGAGTTACTGTTAATGATTTAAAGAATGCTAATGGATTAACATCTAATCTTCTTTCTATAGGACAAGTACTAATTATTCCTAGTTCTAGTACTAATAATCCAACCAATCCTAGTTATACAACATACACAGTAAGGTCAGGCGATAGTCTTTGGAGTATAGCTAATAACTTTGGTGTTACTGTTGATGCTATTAAGACATTAAACAATTTGACATCTAATTTACTTTCTGTTGGTCAAGTATTACAAATACCTAATAATTGATGTAAAAATCAGTAAAAACCATTGATTTAGAAAGGCTTTCATGCTATCCTTAATATGTAAGCAAGATAAATGCTTAATTATATAGGAGGTTTTATAAATGAAAAAAGTAGAATTAGTAGAAGCTGTTGCAGAAAAAGCTGGTTTAACTAAAGCTGATGCAACTCGTGCTATTGATGCATTTTGCGAAACTGTAACTGAAACATTAGCTAAAGGAGATAAAATTCCACTAGTTGGATTTGGTACATTTAGTGTTTCAAAAAGAGCTGCACGTGAAGGACGTAATCCTAGAACTGGTGAGACTGTTACAATTGCAGCAAGAAACGCTGTTTCATTTAAAGCAGGATCTGCTCTTAAAGATGCAGTAAACGAATAAGCCAGCAATGGCTTTTTTTCTTTATGTTAAACTATTTAATTGTTATTAATACTCTTACTTTTATTCTTTATGGAGTAGATAAATTTTTAGCTTGCCATAATTACTACAGAATAAGTAAAAAACTTCTATATTTATTCAGTATATTTGGAGGAGCTTTAGGAGCATTACTTGGAATGTTCTTCTTTAGACATAAGACCTTAAAATTAAGATTTTATCTTGTTAATATTATATCTTTAATACTATGGATTATAATATTATGGACATATTCTATGTAATAGTTGAATAGGAGTTGTAGCAATTACTTTTAAAAAACTTAATTAAATGATAAAATATATATGGTGATATAAATAATGTTAGAAACTGCTTTAAAAGTCTTAAATATAATAGAAGATAATTCTTATGAAGCATATATTGTAGGGGGATTTGTTCGTGATTATGTAATGGGTATTAAATCTACTGATGTTGATATTACTACTAATGCTAGGCCTAAAGATTTAATTAAAATATTTCCTAATGCTAATATAGATAATGAAATGTATGGTAGTGTTACTGTTTATTTAAATAATATTAGATTTGAAATAACTACTTATAGAGATGATGGTAATTATTTAGATAATAGGCATCCTGATACTATTAATTATGTTAATGATTTAAAGACTGATTTAAAAAGAAGAGATTTTACTATAAATACTATTTGTATGGATAAAACTGGTAATATTGTTGATTTACTTAGTTGTAGAACTGATATAGATAATAAAATAATTAAGACTGTTATTAATCCATTAGAGTCTTTTAAAATAGATTCTCTTAGAATATTAAGAGCGATTAGATTTGCAACTACACTTGATTTTGAACTTGCTAAAGAGGTAAAAGAAGCGATTATACAGTCTAAATATTTACTTAAGGATTTATCTATTAATAGAAAAAAAGAAGAGTTAGATAAGATATTTAGTAGTCCTAATATAGAAAAGGGAATTATGTTAATAAAAGAGTTAGGTCTAATAGATGTATTATTTTTAGAAAATATTAATAAAATAAGGTCATGTAGTCAGGTAATTGGTATATGGACGATGTTAGAAGTAGATGATATTTATCCTTTTACTAGAAATGAGTTAAATCTAATGAAGGATATAAGAAATGCTATTAAAAATAATCCTTTATCATATGCTACTCTTTATTACTATGATTTATATCCATGTACAGTAGCAGGAGAGATTATAGGTATTTCTAAAAAAGAGATTATGGATAACTATAAAGCGATGCCTATTCATAAGAGAAGTGATATAGTAGTTGATAGTTATGATTTAATTGATTATTTAAATATAGAAGATGGCCCTATTATGAGTAAATTATGGAAGGAGTTAGAACTTAGCATATTAAATTTAGAAGTTAGTAATACTAAAGAAGAGCTTTTAAATCTTGCTGAAAAGATATATACTAGTATTAATTTAGTTAAGGAGGAGTGTAATGAAACAGAAACAACTGGTTAGCTTATTAGAAAATAAAAGTATAGTAGTACCTCTTCTTTTTTTTAAAGAGTATAAGAAGTTAAATATAAGTTTAGAAGAGTTTATGTTTTTAATGTATTTAAAAGATAAGGGTAATACTTTTACCTTTGATCCTAAGGAAATGAGTGAAGAATTAGGTCTTAGTGTTAAAGATATATTAGTTTTAATATCTTCTCTTACTGATAAGAAATTACTTATGATAGATACCTATAAAAACGATAAAGGAATAGGGGAGGAGAAGGTAGATATATCTTTATTCTATGAAAAAATAGCTTCTATTATTAGTGATGAAGTTATTAAAGATAATGAAGATGTGCTTGATACTAGTATCTTTTCTACTATTGAAAAAGAGTTTGGTAGGACTCTTAATTCTAGTGAGATAGAATTTATTAAAGCTTGGGCTAGTACTTTTGATAATGGAGTTATTATTGAGGCTGTTAAGGAAGCAGTACTTAATGGGGTATCTAGTATTAGATATATAGATAAGATTTTATATGAATGGGATAAGAAGGGAATAAAGACTAGTGAAGATGTTAAGCATTTTCTTAATAGTAAAAATAAAGAGAATAAAGAACCTGTAGAGGTTTTCGATTATGATTGGTTTGATGATGAAGATGAGTAAAGTAGAGATTATAGAAGATTATTTAGATGAATTATTTAAGGAACCTAAATGTGAACTTAATTATAATAATGACTATGAACTTTTAATTGCGATTGTCCTTAGTGCTCAAACTACTGATAAAAGGGTTAATAGTGTTACACCTATATTATTTAACAAGTATAATAGTTTAGAGAAGTTAATGAATGCAGATATTAAAGATATAGAAGATATTTTAAGACCTCTTGGTTCTTTTAGAAAAAAGGCCCTTTATGTTAAAGAGATTGC
>CALVPN010000073.1 GCA_944351375.1 uncultured Bacilli bacterium
TTTTTTAGATGTTTATAGTTTAAGTAGTTATTAAAAAATTATATATATATACTTAAAAGTACTACTAATAAAAACAGAAGTTAAAATTTAACTTCTATTTTGGATTTGCTCATTACTATTAATATTAGCAATTTGACTAGTTATAATATAAATATAATTAAATATATCTTGATATTCAGCATAGATTAAATCAAATACTTCCATTCTATTTACTTGATCTATCATAATAAGCTTATTTTCTCTAACTTTTTCTCTTATATTAAAATCATCTAAAAGAGTAGTGTTAATATCATAAAAATCAACATCAATAAACCAATTATCTCTACTATTTTCTGTTACCCTAATACCGATAGGATAAGAATTATCAGTTGCTTTTAAATACTCAACTATTTCTTTATTTTCACTTTCCAAATAAATATTAATACTATTAGAGTAACTCCTTACCATATTCAAAACTAAATCTGTAAATAAAGCATTATTTTCTTTTTGATCAGCAAGTTCTAATATTAAATATTTTCCTCTATTTTGAAAAGTATATAAAATTTGTCTTAACGTAACTATTTGTTGTTTTTGAACACTACTTCCTACATTAAAAAATAGAAAGTCTTTCAAAGTATAGTCATCTATTTCATTAATACCCTTTGTAAAAAGATTTACAATATCATCACTCAAAGTAATAATTTCTTTATCTTTAGTCAAATAAAGTTTAAATTTAAATCCATCAATATATGGAGCATTAAGTCCTAAATAAATAGCATCTAAAGTATTACTAGCTACATTTTTAGTAGATGCACCACCATTTGCAATTACTTTCATAACTTCCTCCTTTTATTTAAATTTTATGATTTATTTTCTTTTAAAATTCTAAAAAATATGCTATAATATGAGACAGAAAAAGAGGTGGTGTGTATGGCATTAAAAGATATAAAAGGTGTAGGACCTAGAGCTTTAACACTTCTTTCTAAAATTGGGATAAATACAGTAGATGATTTAGTTACCCATTATCCTTTTAGATATGAATTTTTAGTTAGAGGAAATTTAGCTGAAACAAATGATGGAGATCATATAATTATAGATGGAAAAATAGAAAGTAGTCCAATATTAGTTAGATTTAAAGCAGGACTTAATAAAATGAACTTTCGCCTTGTAACAGCTAGTGGAGTTGTAGGAGTTTCAATATTTAATAGAGCTTTTTTAAAAAGTCAACTTACAGTTGGTACAACTATCACAGTAATTGGTAAGTTTGATAAACCTAAAAATGTTATAACAGCATCAGAAATAAAGATGGAGTCTTTATCTAATAAAGTAAAGATCGAGCCAGTTTACCATTTAACTAGTGGCTTAACTAATAAAAATATGGCTTTATATATTAATATGGCCCTACTTGGTCAAAGTAAAGAGATACATGATAGTATACCTTTAAAATATCAAGAAAAATATAATTTTTCTAATAAGAGACTGGCTTTAAATATCGTACATAATCCACCTAGTAAAGAAAAATTAAAAGAAGCGATAATAAGACTTAAGTATGAAGAATTATTTGAGTTTATGTTTAAAATTAATTATTTAAAAGAAGAGAATAAGAAGGCAAATAGTGGTATTGCAAGAAGTATAGATGAATCTAAAGTAAATAATTTTATTTCATCTCTTCCTTTTGAACTAACTAAAGATCAAGTAACTGCAGTTAATACTATTATTAAAGATTTAAAAAGGCCTAATAGGATGAATAGATTATTACAAGGTGATGTTGGTAGTGGTAAGACTATTGTTTCTTTTATAGCCATGTATGCAAACTATTTAAGTGGTTATCAAAGTGCTTTAATGGCTCCTACTGAAATACTTGCAACCCAACACTTTAGTAATTTAAAAGAAGTTTTTAAAGATTATAACTTAAATATGGCTTTACTTACAGGATCAACTCCTAAGAAAGAAAAAGATTTAATTTATGAAGAATTAAAAAATGGTGATATAGATATAATCGTTGGAACACATGCTCTAATTCAAGATGATGTTACTTATCATAATCTTGGTTTAGTTATAACAGATGAACAACATAGATTTGGAGTTAATCAAAGGGCTAACTTACAAAATAAAGGACAAAAACCTGATACCTTATATATGAGTGCAACTCCAATTCCTAGAACTTATGCTTTAACTATTTACGGAGATATGGATGTTTCTACTATTAAGACAAGACCTAAGGGTAGAAAGAAGATTAAGACAGTTGTTAAGACAAATAAAGAGATTAAAGATGTTTTAGAATTAATGTATGAAGAGTTAAAAGAAGGTCATCAGATATATGTTATCGCTCCTTTAATAGAAGAAAGTGAAAACAGCGATTTAACTAATGTAAATGATTTAAAAGAAAAAATGACTCTTGCTTTTGGTAGTAAATATAAAATAGATTTAGTACATGGTAAAATGGCTAGTGCTGCTAAAGAGTTAATTATGAATGAGTTCTTACAAAATAAAGTACAGATACTAATTAGTACAACTGTTATTGAAGTAGGGGTAGATGTACCGAATGCTACGATGATGGTAATATTTAATGCTGAAAGATTTGGTTTATCTACACTACATCAGTTAAGGGGAAGAGTAGGAAGAAGTGAATTACAGTCTAGTTGTATCTTAATTAGTGATAATGATACAAAAAGACTTGAGATTATGGAAAATACTAATGATGGATTTGAAATAAGTGAAGAAGATTTTAAATTAAGAGGACATGGAGATTTATTTGGTACTAAACAAAGTGGTGATATGACCTTTAAGATAGCAGATTTAAAAGCAGATTATAAAATATTGTTACAAGCTAGAGAAGACTCTTTAGAATACTTACTAGATAAAGAAAATGATGCTAATAAATTAAGACTTATTAGTGCAATTATACATAGCTAGTTGTAAAATTTTTCTAAAATTTTCAAAATCAAATTGACAACTTTAAAATTTTTAGATATGATTAATGTACATGATAAGTATATTACTTATCATGGTGATATAATCCACGATCTAAGTGTGGATTTATATTCAACCGAACCCCCTGAAGGAGCC
>CALVPN010000074.1 GCA_944351375.1 uncultured Bacilli bacterium
CAGACTAAAGAAGCAAGATTTATGCCTAGTTTAGTTCAAGATAAAGTACAGATAGGTATAATTTTTAATGGCAATAATCTTTATATAAAAGAATTATTAAATGGGGATGTTTTAAATCTTAATTTGATTAATGATAATGATGTAAAAGAATTTATAAATCCTGATTATTATGAAAAGTTTATAAAACAAAGAAAAAATAAAGATGATTTCTTTACTGATAGAGAGAGTGCTATTATCTTTGGTATACCTAGTTGTTTTATAGAGGGAATACTTGTTGGAAGGAAATATGAAAAAGATGAAGTTGTTTTAAGGAAGATAAAAGAATTATTGCCTAATGCTTATATATGTAATTTAGATGGTGTCGTTATTAGAAGTTGGGAGGATGCTAATGGATCAAGAGAAAATTGGTAAATTTATAAAGAAACTTAGAAAAGATAATAACTTAACACAAGATGAACTTGCTAAAAAATTAGGTGTTACTTATCAGGCAGTTAGTAAATGGGAGAATGGTAAGAGTATTCCTGATATTGCTATCCTTAAAACTATTAGTGAGTTATTTAATGTTAATATAGATGAACTATTAGAGGGAAGTGTTAAGAACAAGAAAAAATTAAATAAGAAAATATTTATTCCTATAACAGTTTTAGTTGTTTGTGTAGTTGGTATTTTTGTGTTTTTTGTCATACATAAGGAAACTTATGAGTTTAAAGTGTTAGAGACTGATTCTAATGATTTTGATGTCAGTGGTGTTTTAGCTTTTTCTCCTGATAAATCATCTATTTATATATCTAGTATTAATTATAACAACAATGATGATGATACAAAATATAAAAGCTTAAGTTGTAATCTTTATGATGTTAATGGTGATGCTAAGACAAAGATTAGTAGTTGTGAAAGTGAAAATAGTGATGTAGATACTCTTTCTGGTTTACTTAATAGTATTGATTTTACAGTGGATGATTATGCTAGTAGTTGTAAAATATTTAAAAATAACCAGTTAGTATTAGAGATAAATGCTACTAGTCTTGATGATAAGACTATTACTTATGAAGTGCCTTTAAGTTTTGATGATGATTGTTTTGACTCAACTAATAGTTGAGTTTTTTCAACTAATGTTTTATTTACTTATAATAGTTTTATAAAGTAAAATTATGGTGAATGGAGGAGATACTATGGAGAAAAAGAAAATTGTTATAATAATTGTAGTTATTATTTTAATACTTATTGTTGGTTGCTTACTTGTTTTTAATAATTTAAGTACTAATAATAAAGAGGTGAAAGTTGTTAGTAGTTTAATTGATGAGCAAAGTAAATTAGAGGAGGACTTTCCTACAGAGTTGAAAGATATTGATAATGCTGATGTAATAGTTAATCCTTATGATATTTCACCATTAACTGCATTAATTATCTTTAAAACTGAGACGTCCGTTAGTCCTAAAGTTACTATAGAAGGTGATGATGAACTTAGTACTTATGAATATACTTTTGATGAAGGTACGGAACATTATTTACCTATATATGGTCTTTATCCTGATAGAGATAATACTGTAGTTGTAGAATATGGTGATGTAAGGCAAGAATTTACAATTACTACTGAGGCTTTACCAGATGATTTTATTTTACCTACTTCTGTTGATGCAGATAAAGATGAGTTAAGTAATGATTTATATTTCTTTACACCATCTAGTGGTGGTTATACATGTGCATATGATGTAAACGGTGATGTTAGATGGTATTTAACTATTAATTCTATTTGGGAGATTAATAGACTTGATAATGGGCATATGATGTTAAGTACAGAAAGATTAGTTAATAGTCCTTATTATATGACTGGTTTATATGAGATGGATATGTTAGGTAAAATATATAAAGAATATAGTTTGCCTGGTGGTTATCATCACGATTATTATGAGATGCCTAATGGTAATTTATTAGTCGCTAGTGATAACTTTACTAGTGGAGATGGTACTGTTGAAGACTATATTGTAGAACTTGATAGAGAAACTGGTGAAGTTATTAAGACTTTTGATTTAAAAGATGTTTTAAATATGGAAGATGGTAAGAGTGAAAACTGGATAGAGTATGATTGGTTTCATAATAATTCTGTTTGGTATGATGAAGAGACTAATTCTATAACTTTATCTGGTAGACATCAAGATGCTGTTATTAATATAGATTATGATAGTGGAGATTTAAACTGGATAATAGGGGACTCTACTAATTGGAGTGAAGAATATCAGAAGTATTTCTTTACACCTGTGGGAGATGACTTTGAGTGGCAATGGAGTCAACATGCAGCGATGATTACTCCAGAAGGTTATGTATTTATCTTTGATAATGGTAATAATAAATCTAAAAATGAAGATGAATATGTTCCTGCAGAAGATAGTTATTCTCGTGGGGTTATGTATAAGATAGATACAGATAAAATGACTATTGAACAAGTATTTGAATATGGTAAAGAACGTGGTAGTGAGTTTTATTCTCCATATATATCTGATGTTGATTATATAGATAGTGAGCATTATATAATTCATTCAGGTGGTATTGTTTATGTAGATGGAAAGAACTCTAATCAACCGGCTGGAATTAGTGGGGCAGACCGTTTAGTTAGTGATACTGTGGAATATAAAGATGGTGAGGTTATCTTTGAAATAATTTTACCTACTAATAATTATCGAGTAGAAAAGATGAGCTTATATCCAGAAAATGAAAGTTTTAAGTTAAGTAAAGCAGAAAGGGTTGGTAGTTTAGGAGAGACTGAAGTTACTAGTAGTGAGTTAGGATTTATCTTAAATAGTAAAGATTTTAAAGATATAGAAGAAGAACATAATATTAGTATTACTAAAGAAGTTGATAGATTAGTATTTACTGGTAAATTTAAAAGAGG
>CALVPN010000075.1 GCA_944351375.1 uncultured Bacilli bacterium
ATGCATGATAAATATGCTTATGAAGCAGGACAAATGGCTTTACACGATACTAATGTAAATCGTCTAATGGCTTATGGTGTTGCAGGACTATCAGTTGCAGCAGACTCACTTTCTGCAATTAAATATGCTAAAGTAAAACCAATTAGAAATGAAGATGGTATCGCAATAGACTTTGAAGTAGAAGGAGACTATCCTAAATATGGTAATGATGATGATAGAGTAGATAATATCGCTAAAGAAATACTTGATAAGATGTATAAAGAATTATCTAAACATAAATGTTATCGTAACGCTACACCAACATTATCAGTATTAACAATCACATCTAACGTAGTTTATGGTAGTAAAACAGGTTCAACTCCAGATGGACGTAAGGCAGGAGAAGCTTTCGCTCCAGGAGCAAACCCAATGCACGGAAGAGATTCAAGTGGAGCCATTGCATCCCTTAACTCAGTTGCAAAACTTAACTATGCAGATTGTTGTCGTGATGGTATCTCTAATACATTCTCAATTGTTCCATCATCTTTAGGACATAATAAAGATGAACAAATTGATAACTTAGTAAGTCTTTTAGATGGTTACTTTGTACAAGGAGCACATCACTTAAACGTTAATGTTTTACAAAGAGAAATGTTAATAGATGCTATGAATAATCCAGATAAATATCCATTATTAACTATCAGAGTATCAGGTTATGCTGTTAGATTTAATCGTCTAACTAGAAAACAACAAGAAGAAGTTATTTCAAGAACTTTCCACGAGAAGATGTAAATGAAAGCAAGCGTAGATTCACTTGAAACATTTGGTCTTGTAGATGGACCAGGAATTAGAACCGTAGTATTTTTAGATGGTTGTACTCTAAGATGTAAATATTGTCATAACCCAGAAACTTGGTCTATGAATGGAGTAAACTATGATACTGATGAACTAGTTAAAAAAATTCTTCGTAACAAACCATACTTTAAAAGAAATAATGGTGGTGTAACTTTCTCTGGTGGAGAACCTCTTTTACAAATTAATTTCTTATTAGATATCTGTGAGAAACTAAAAAAAGAAGGTATCCACATTGCCTTAGATACTGCAGGTGTTGGTACCTGCAAATATAAAGAAATATTAGAGTTAATAGATCTTGTTATTTTAGATATTAAACACGTTACTAAAGAAGGTTATAAAGACTTAACAGGAAGAGATATGGAAGAGTCAGAAAAGTTTATCGAAGAGTTAAATAAGAGTGGTAAACCAGTCTGGATTAGACAAGTAATTGTTCCAGGTATTATGGATAATGATGAATATTTAGATGGTTTAGTAGAATATTTAAAGAAAATAAATAATATTGAAAAAATAGAATTTCTACCATTTCATCACTTAGGTTTTGAAAAGTATCAAAAACTTAATATTCCTAATCCATTAAAAGATACACCTGAGATGGATGCAAATAAATGCGATGAACTATATAAAAAGTTTATGAAAAAGTATGAGAAGTCTAGAAAATAGGCTTCTTTTTACTTAAAATAGACTAAAAATCTTGATTTCGTGTAAAAACGGTGTTTAAAAAATCTTGATTTGGTGTAAAAATAAAGTTGAAAAAGTTTTGATTTCGTGTATAATGTAATTATGGAGGTAACTTTATGCAAAGAAAAATTTATGATAAGTTAGTTAAATGGAAAGAGGATTCTAATGGAAAAACAGCTCTTCTTATAGATGGAGCAAGACGTGTTGGAAAAAGTTACATAGTAGAAGAGTTTGCTAAAAACAATTATAAAAGTTATATTATGATAGACTTTAATAGAGCACCACTTGAAATTAAAAATTTATTTGATTTATATTTGGATGACTTAGATAATTTATTTTTATATTTATCTAATTACTATAATGTAAAATTATATGAAAGAGAAAGTTTAATTATTTTTGATGAAGTACAACTATATCCAAGAGCAAGGTCTGCAATTAAATACTTAGTCGCTGATGGTAGGTATGATTATATTGAAACAGGATCTCTAGTTTCAATAAATGAAAATGTTAAAGATATTTTAATTCCTTCAGAAGAACAACATTTAAAAATGTATCCTATGGACTTTGAAGAGTTTTTATGGGCTTTAGATAATCACGGCTTAATGGAATTAATAGAAAAAAGTTTTAATGAAAGGAAACCTCTCGGTAATATTTTTCATAGAAAAGCAATGGATTATTTTAGACAATATATGATAGTTGGTGGAATGCCACAAGCAGTTTTAGAGTATGTTAATACTAAAGATTTTAATAAAGTAGATCAGATAAAAAGAAATATTTTAGACTTATATCGTGAAGATATAATTAAACATTCTGGCAAGTATAGTTTAAAAGTAAGAAGTATATTTGATGAAATACCATCACAACTTCAAAAGCATGAAAAAAAGTTTAGAATCACATCTTTAGATAAGGATGCTAAAACAAGAGATTATGAGGATGCTTTTATGTGGTTAGATGATGCCATGATTGTTAATCAAGCATTTAATACTACAGAACCAAGTATAGGACTTTCTCTAAATTTAGATAATAGTTTTTATAAATGCTATATGGCAGATACAGGACTTTTAATTTCAAAGGCTTTTGATGAAAAAAGCATTGTAGAAGAAGAAATTTATAAAAAGATATTATTTGATAAATTAGAATATAATGGTGGAATGATACTAGAAAATATAGTCGGTCAGATGTTAGTTTCTAATGGACACAAACTATATTTTTATTCCAATAGTTCTAGAGAAAATAGTAATGATAGGATGGAAATTGATTTCTTAATTTCAAAATCAAAAATTACTAATAAACATAATATTTC
>CALVPN010000076.1 GCA_944351375.1 uncultured Bacilli bacterium
TATCCATTCTTTAAGAAAAAAGATAAAGATTATTATATTCTAGTAGGAATAACAGGATTCCTTTATGATTTATTCTATACAAATCTTTTATTTACCAATGCTATTTTCTTTTTATTAATAGGACTAATAGTAAGTTTTATCTATAAGAAAATGGAACTTAATCTTTTAACTAACTTATTTTTAACTATATTAGTAATAGTAATTTATCAAACTATTTTCTCTCTTAGTCTATTTATCTTTAATGTAGTACCTGTTTCTATAGAAAGTACTCTTTATTTAATATACAATAGTTTAATACTAAATATTATCTATGGAGAAATACTATATTTAATTTGTAAATATATGCCACATAAAAGACATTTAAACTGATGTCTTTTTCTTATGCTTAATACATATAATTAAGTGGTGATATAAATGGTAGAATCTAAATTTTATAAGAAGAAAGAACCACAACATAATAACAATTTAAAAAAGCATATAAGAGTCTTTATTACAAAAGTATTACTAACTATAATAGTAACTCTTATTCTTTTAATAGGATTTAAAACTAATCTAGAATTTAAAAGTAATTTTAATAAATATGTTTATAACACATCACTACCATTTACTGACTTTAAAACACTTTATGATAAATATTTCTTAGGTACAAAAGAAGAGTCTAATGAGACAAAAGAAGTTTTTAATGAAGACTTAGTTTATACTGATAAAAGTATGTATGAAGATGGTGTTAAATTAACAGTTGAATCTAATTATTTAGTGAAATCTTTAGATAGTGGTATCGTAGTTTTTATAGGAGATAAAGATAAATATGGTAAAACAGTTATTATACAGCAGATGAATGGAGTAGATGTTTTCTATGGTAATGTAACATCAAGTGTAAATATGTATGATTATGTAGAAAAAGGTTCTCTAATAGGGGAGACTATAGATACTAATTTATATCTAGCATTCCAAAAAGAGGGTAGTTTTGTCGACTATAAAGAATATATTAAGTAAGATTTCTATTCATCCAAGTTGTTACTTCTTAATAGTTTTATCTCTTCTTTCAGGATATTTTAATCTAATAACAATTACTACTATTCTTCTTTTAATCCATGAGTGTGGTCATTTCTTTACAGCCTATTTCTTTAACTGGGAAGTAGATAAAATAGTTTTCTATCCCTATGGAGGAGTATCTAAGTTTAATCATGAGGTCAACTGCCCCATAAAAGAAGAGTTAATAGTTCTTCTAATGGGACCAATTATGCAGTTAGGATGTTATCTAGTTTTAATGAATATACCATACTTATATAACTATCAAGAAATAATAAAAACTATAAATTATAGTATATTATTATTTAATCTTTTACCAATCTATCCTTTAGATGGAGGTAGAATTATGCAATTACTTATTTGTTATTTAACATCCTATAATCTTAGTTTTAAAATAATATATTTTATCTCATTCATCTTTCTTTGTCTTATTACAATCGTATTCTTCTATAATCCTACTATAAATATTTTACTAATCATCGTTCTCTTAGTAATAAAACTACTAACAGAAAAAAGAAATATAAATTATTATTTAGAAAAGTTTATTTTAGAAAGATATTTACATAAATATAAGTTTAAAAAGAGCAAAATAGTTAAGAGAACTAAAGACTTTAAAAGAGACTACCATCACTTAATTAAGATTAATAATAAATACTTTTTAGAAGAAGAATACTTATTAAGAAAATATAAAGATAAATTATAGTGACATATTACTACTATAGATGTTATAATTAAAAAGACAAAACTAGTAAAGGAGAAACATATGGAACAAATAATAATTAATATAATGGAACAAGTTGGGTACTTAGGAGTATTCCTTCTAATTGCAATAGAAAATATTTTCCCACCAATACCATCAGAAGTAATATTAGTATTTGGTGGTTTTATGACTACTTATACATCACTTAATATACCTATAATGATACTAGCAGCAACACTTGGTTCCCTACTTGGAGCGATAGTACTTTATTATATTGGTAAAATCTTTAATAAAGAAAGATTAAAAAGAATAGTAAATGGTAAAATAGGTAAAGTATTAAGACTTAAAGCAAGTGATATAGAAAAAGCCGATAAATGGTTTGATACTAAAGGAAATAAAACAGTTTTCTTCTGTAGATTTATACCAATTGTAAGAAGTTTAATATCTATTCCTGCAGGTATGAGTGAGATGCCTATGCAAAAGTTTTTACTTTATACTATATCAGGTTCTCTAATCTGGAATGCAGTTTTAATAATAGTAGGTAGTATAGTTGGAGATAAATGGGAAACTATTGTAGGTTACCTAGATAACTTCTCTAATATAATCTTAATAATATTAGTAATAATATTTGTAGTAGTGATTATTTACTGGTTTGTAATAAGAAAAAAGAAACAAAGTAAAAAGGCCTAGAAATCAAGTTCTAGGTCTTTTTGCATAAATTATAATTTCAGCAGAAGTAGCAGTATCTATACTAGAGAAAAATATATTAAACATTTGATACTTTAAAAACTGAAACAAAAAAGTTTGCTCTAGAAACAGCAGTACTACCAGTATATAAAAATTGAACAGTACTATTAGTAGACGCTTGAATTAATGTTCCATCTTGTATTGTAATATCACTATTTACACTATTAGTATTATTAGTAGGTGCTAAACGATCTTGAGGAACTCCATTAATAATAGGAATTATAGATCCATTTTGATTAACACCAAATCTTCCTGTTAAACTAAAAGAAACATAATAAGTACCGGGACTTGGTAAAGTAATAGTAG
>CALVPN010000077.1 GCA_944351375.1 uncultured Bacilli bacterium
CCACGTCCTTCATCACTTACACTAACACTTTTATCAGAGTGTATGGTAATAACGATATGTCTTCCATATCCATTAATCGCTTCATCTATAGCATTATCAACAATTTCCCATACTAAATGGTGAAGACCTCTTTTATCAGTAGAACCAATATACATACCAGGTCTTTTTCTAACCGCTTCTAATCCTTCTAATATTTTTATTGAACTATCATCATATTTTACTGCCATTATTTCACATCCTTCAAGATTTCAAAAAAAAGATACAAAAGCTTTATCTTTTGCCCTTATCTATTCTTTTCAACGTTTATTTTATCAAAAAAAAGAAGTAAATTCAAGGAATTTACATTCTTTGTGTCAAATTTATTTACTTACTATCTTTCATTTCTCTCACATGTATAACCACTATTTTCTAATTCTTGTTCAATAGTAGTAACACTTTGATTAAGTTCATATTCTGGATAAAATCCTTCAAACTCAGTTATATTATCTGTAATAAAATCCATATCAAGTTTTTCATAATCTATATTTTGAGTAGTAATTTGTACTGCAGCGCTAACACTACAATCTGCAGTCATACCAATATCATTTTCATCTAAAACTGTCTTTAAAAACTCACATGAATTATTTTTTTCAGTTAAAATGCTATTATCAGTAGCAGTATCTGCTAATCTA
The DNA here is from genome assembly GCA_944351375.1 of uncultured Bacilli bacterium. Lineage (GTDB taxonomy): Bacteria > Bacillota_I > Bacilli_A > RF39 > UBA660 > Onthousia. The sequence goes on from CALVPN010000077.1 coordinate 672, forward strand.
CTAGTTGTAGTCATTCTACTACTCTTTAATCTATTTTTTTCATATTTAAAACTAAAATCATAATTGTAGTTAATATTTTCAGTTGAGTTACTAAAAGTACAAGTCATAGTACCACTTTTTAATTCATTTGCCCCTGTACTTTTATTCATATAATCTGTTATAAAATTTGTAATATCTGGTAAAAAGAAAACAAAAGCGAAAAGGAATATCATTAATAATACTAAAAACACAGGGTGTCCTTTCTTTTGTTTGCCAGTGGTGTTTTCTTCTATTTTAGCAGAGGTAGGAACTGTGTTATCATTAGTTTGATTAGAATTATTATTATCTACTACTTTTTGATTTACCTCATTTGTACTATTAATATTAACGACTTGTGGTTTATTATTGCTTTGAGGAGTTGACTCTGTTGTTTTTTCTTTATTATTTGTATTAACTTGTGATACTTCTTCTTTTCTTTCATTTTTATTATCCATAGTTACCCTCCATTTATTCTCTATGATAATTATAACATTTAACTAAAGTAACGTAAACTATTAATTTGTTTTTGAAAGTCTGTACTGCTAGTTATATAATTACCACTTACTATAATATCTGTTAAGTTGTGTATTTTCTTTGCAACTATATTATTAACTCCACCGTCTACACTTACTTTAAAGTTAAATTCTTTATACTCTTTCTTTAGGACTTTTAACTCTTTTAATTTACCTATAGTATTATCGATAAACTTTTGTCCACCTTTACCTGGTATTACTCCCATTACTAATATTAAATCTATATATGGTAAGTATGGTATTAGAGATTCTACTTTATCATTTGGATTAAGAGCAATTCCTGTTTTTATTCCATAACTTTTTATTAGTTTTAGATTACTTAGGGTATCTTCTAAAGTATCTAAATGTATTGTTATGTATTCTGTATTTAAACTAGCATAATCACTAATATATTTACTTGGAGATTCTACCATTAAATGAACATCTAATCTCTTATCTGTAAACTTATAGATGTGTCTCATTTCTTTAAATGGTAATGATTTATTCTCTACATATTTACCATCCATTACATCTACATGGATAAAATCGACATCTGTATCATTTAATTTTGTTAAAGTTTTTGGGATATCTTTACTAGTTAAAAAAGATGCACTTATCATTTTGAAGCCTCCTCGTAAAATTTTAAATAACTATCATATCTACTCTTAAGGATTTTCCCATCCTCTACTGCTTTCTTAATATTACATTCAGCCTCTTTTGTATGAGAACAATCTCTAAAAGGACAAGTGTAATTAGAAAATTCTCTAAAAGCATATTTTATTTCTTCTTTTTTATAAATAGAAAGATCTAAGGCGGAAAAACCTGGGGTATCTAAGACTTTACCATCTAAAAAGTCATATAGTTCTACATTTCTAGTTGTATGACGTCCTCTTCCTAGAGCAAGAGAAACTTCTCCTGTTTTTAGTTGCCAATCAGGATTTAATTTATTTAAAAGAGTACTCTTACCAGCACCTGTTTGTCCTATAAAAACAACGGTATTATCTTTAATAAGCTCTTTTATTTTATCAAGATCATTATTGGTAAGAACTATATACCCTATATTAGTATAATATACCATTATCTCTTTTATTTTTTCATAGTCTTCTTTACTAACTAAATCTATTTTAGTAAGACAGATAACAACATCTACATTATTAAGTTCCATATGAGCGATAAATTTATCTAATAAACCTAAAGAAAAGTCAGGATTAACAAGACTTGTAATGATGAAAGCTCTATCAATATTACTTACTACTGGTCTATTGAAAGTATTTTTTCTAGGTAATATTTCTTCTATTACTAAGCTTTTATCATTAAAGACTACATAATCTCCGACTTTAGGTATAAGTTTTTCTTTTCTAAATTTACCTCTTGGAATAGTATTATA